>CAYNCE010000007.1:16900-19916 GCA_964395855.1 uncultured Gammaproteobacteria bacterium
AGGTGGCAATCTTGTTCTTGATTCTGATTTTATTGATGATAAAAAAAGAACTAGTTTAAAAGAAAAAATTAAAAAAGGAACTAAATTAATTTTTATTAGAACTTACTGTGAACGAGATATAATGATTGAAAGAATTATTCGAAAACTAGAAGAAAAATTCTTCAAAGACGCTAAATCTCAATCATCAGGAATTAACAAAGGGCAAATAGTAAAATTTCGAGAGATGTGGCGTCGCACTCCTCATCATTATGAATGGGTTTCAAAAGCTGGTGGCAATTGGATTTTGAAAAGATTACCTTTCAAAGTTATTAATATTGACACCACTAATGAAAAGAAATGGCCAATCGTTGTTAAAAAAGAACTTGCAATTTTTATAAAAAAATAATTTAAATTCCAAATATTTGTCTAGACAGGATTTTGTCCTGTCTTTTTTTTATTTCCTCAATTTCTCCTTTCTTAATTTCTTTTAAAAACAGATCCTTCGTCGTCGCACTAGCGGGACTCCTCCTCAGGACAGGCTGGAAAAATCATCTATTAATAATCAAATCAGTTTTTAGTTTTTTAGTAAATTTTGCAGTAATAAAATATAAAATAATACATAAAATAATGTTAGTTAAGATTTGAAAAAAAATTGTGCTCCAGTTAAAAATTATAATTTGTTCAAGATTGCCAAACCAAGAAAAAAGTTTTTGCGCTAAAAATAAAAACCCAACATTTAAAAAGGTCGCGATTAAACAAAGGATAAAAAATGATAAAAAAGAACGATTAGTTACAAAATTTTTAGCTAATAAATAAATAATAAAAATAATTAAAAATAAAGTAATTAGATTTATTCCAAAAGGAAAAATTGAATAAAGATCAAGCAAAAAACCACTTACAACTCCCCACAATAATGTGAGTTTTTCATTAAAAGTAAAAAGAACAAAAACTAAAATTATTGACCATAAATTAAAACGCCAATCAAGATTTGTAATCAAGCTCTGATGTAAAATAAAAACAAGGATGATTAATAAAATTATAAAAAAATATTTTTTTTGCATATTTTAATTAATGACAATAGACACAATTCTTAAATTTTTTAAATTAATTGGGCTGGTTATTTTAGCTTCTTGAAATAATTGATTAGGGTCGTTGTGAATTTCAGCTACTTCACCAATTAACAAGCCAGCTGGAATGTATTCGTCAAAACCTGAAGTTTGGATTAAATCCAATGGCTGTATATTAGCGGTTTTTAAAATATAATTTAAACAAATTGAAATATTATTTTTTCCTTCAATAATTCCAGAAATTTCTGACTGCCCTGATAAGCTCGCGCTAATTTTAATTTGGTTGTCCGTTAGAAGAAGCAGATGAGAAATTGTGTTTTCTGTTTTAATTATTTTTCCAATCAATGTTCCGTCTTCAACAACAACAGCCATTCCTGGTTTAACATTATCATTCGCGCCGCGATTTATAATAAAAAGATTAGGATTATTTTCTATTCCCGCAGAAATTACTCTCGCGTTTATAAAATTATATCCAACAGATTTTAAATATTTATTTTGATTAATTAATAAATCATTTTCCTCTATAAACAACTTAAGCTGAACTATTTTTTGTTCCAGCTGATTTATTTTTTTATTTAATTTTTTGTTATCTTCAAGAAGATTTTTGCGTATAGTCATTTCTGATAATTCAAGTGAAATATTGCCACCAGTAGAAAATGCTATGGATTGAAATGGTTTAAATGAAATAAAAATTAATTTTTCAAATGGCAAAAGAAGAGTTGTGGCATGCAAAAAAATAATTAATAAAATTATTAAAAAAGTTGAGATGAATTTATTTTTAAGAAAAGACATAATTTTTTCTGTCATCCCGAGTCTTGATAGGATTTTTTAGGATTGGGTCAAGGCGATGGGATCCCGTTGAATAAAGACCAGTGTTTTTCCGCGGGATCCCATCGCTCCTAACAACTCTAAAAAGTCGCTCGGGATGACACTAATTTGATGGGATTAACAATTCTTTCATATTTTCTAAATCTTCTAAAATTATGCCGGCGCCTCGGACAACCGCTGTGAGCGGGTCGTCAATAACTTTACAAGGAATTTGGATTTCTTGAGCAATTAATTTATCCAATCCTTTAATTTTTGCTCCACCGCCGCATAAAATAATCCCGCGTTCATAAATTTCCGAAACCAAATCTGGCGGTGTAGTTTCAACTGTTGACTTAATGTTATCAATGATTGTGTTAATGGTTTTAGAAATAGCGTAGCGAATTTCTTCATTTGTGACAGTGATTGATTTAGGCAGACCAGAATAAAGGTCGCGGCCGCGAATTTCCATAGTTAATTTTTCCGCTAAAGGATAAGCTGACGCTAAAGTATGTTTGATATTTTCAGCTGAATTTTCGCCTAAAAATAAATTGTATTTTTCACGCGCGTAATTTATAATATCCCAGTCAATTTCTACACCAGCGATTTTTAATGACTTCCAGCTAACTACGCCTGATAGTGAAATAACAGCGATTTCTGTTGTTCCTCCGCCAATATCAACTACCATATTGCCAATAGCTTCAGAGATTGGCAAACGCGCGCCAATCGCCGCTGCCATTGGTTCTTCAACCAAATAAACTTCGCGAGCTCCCGCGGACAACGCCGCGTCTTCAACTGCTTTTCGTTCAACTTCTGTAATATCCAATGGAACGCCAATTACCATTCGCGGACGCGGAGATGTTAAAAAAGAATCTTTATGAACTTTATCAACAAAATATTTAAGCATTTTTTCAGTAACTTCAAAATCAGATACAATGCCATCAACTAATGGTTTAATAATTGAAATATAGTTAGGTGCTTTGCCAACCATTTTTTTAGCTTCACTGCCAACTGCAATAATTTGGTTTGTTTTTGTGTTGACTGCGACAACAGATGGTTCATCAACTACAATTCCTTTTCCTTTTACATAAACCAAAGTATTGGCAGTGCCAAGGTCAACGCCTAAATCATGTGATATTTTTCCAATAAGGTTTTTGAACATAAGA
>CAYNCE010000008.1:0-4795 GCA_964395855.1 uncultured Gammaproteobacteria bacterium
GCTGAGTTTGTTCAAAAATATTCAAAAGTGTTACCTATGTGGTCTTCTAGTACAAGAAATTGACAAATAAGGTTGATGGATTATAATTAAGTTATATTGAAATTTCAGTTGATGAGTTAGTTGAGAATTTGTGAAATTAAAGTTATAAAATTATATTATTATTCACATAAAATAAAAAATTGGAAAACAAAATCAATAAAAAAAATCGTTTCAAAATTTCTTGAAACGATTTTTTTTGCGTAAAATTATTTATTCAACTTAAACCTTACAAAAACCCATTTAATAAATTCAATAACTAAAATAACTAATACGCCGACTAAAATTACATAGAACCATTGCCAAAAATTAAGTGGGACTGTGTGAAAAATATTTTGCAAAAATGGATTATAAATTGCTATTGATTGCAAAAACAAACCTAAAATCACACTGCCAATTAAAAATTTATTATTAAAAAATTTTGTTTGCCAAATTGGATTTTTTAAATTACGCACACTAAAAACATAAAACAAAGAACTTGTTCCTAAAACCGCAAAAGACATTGTTCGCGCTAAATCTAAATTCATTTCTTTACCTTGCCAAAACAACCAAAAAGTAATTAACACAAACAACGCGGTAGTAAAACTAATTAAACCAACTAAAACTTTGCTTTCTAAATCTAAAATATTTGCATTTTTTTTAATTGGTTTGTCTTGCATCACATCGTAACTTGCGGGATCTTGCGTTAAAGCCAACGCTGGGAATGTGTCATCAATTAAATTAACCCAAATAATTTGAGAGGCTAAAATCGGCAAAGGCCATTTTAATAATAATCCTACTAAAATAATTGTAACTTCAGCCATTGAATCTGAAAGAAAATACAAAATAATTTTTTTAATATTTGCAAAAATAATCCTGCCTTGTCGCACTGCTTCCACAATTGTTCTAAAATTATTATTTAACAAAATTAAATCAGAAGATTCTTTCGCAACATCAGTTGCTGTGCCCAAAGCAATGCCAATATCTGCTTGTTTTAAAGCAGGTGCGTCATTAACGCCGTCACCAGTCATAGCCACTACTTTATTTTTTTCCTGCCACGCTCGCACGATTTTTAATTTATCTTCAGGAGTAGTTCGCGCGTAAAGTTTTATATTTTCAACTTTTTGTTTGAATTCTGAATCTGACATTGCTTGCAAATCCTCACCCTGTAAAATATTTTTTTCATTAACATCAAGCCCAATTTCTTCAGCAATCACTTTTGCGGTAAATTTATTATCACCAGTTATCATTACTGTTTGCATTCCAGCTTTTTTTGTAATTTCTAAAGTTTCTTGAACATTTTCACGAATTGGATCTTTGATTCCAACTAACCCAACTAGAACAAAATTGGTATAAAGTTCACTAATTGCTTGTTTGTTAGCTTGTTCTACATTATTATTGTCAGAAATACTTTTAATTTGTGATGATACTTTTTTATAACCAATTGCTAAAACTCTTAAACCTTGTTTTGACATATCTTCATACATTTTAATAAATTTTTCCCTGCGATAAGAATTTAATTCCAAATGTTTTTTAATATGATGTGAATAAATATAATTAGAAAATAGCAAAACTTTTTCTGGCGCGCCTTTTAAATAAATAATATTATGATCTCTGTCAAATTTATTAAGAGTCATCATAAATTTATATTGAGAATTAAAAGGAATTTCATCTAAACGCGGATATTCTTTTTCTAAAGCTTGTTTATCAATACCAATATTTAATCCTGCTAATAATAATGCTTTTTCAGTTAAATTACCAACTAAATGATCAATACTTAATTTTTCTTTTTTTTCAGCTACATAAGCATTGTTGCACAACATCCCAATTCGTAAAAGAAATAATTGCTGTTCAGCCGCTTTATCAGTCAAATCTGGCAAACCAGTTTTTAAATCAATATCCATATCTTCGGTAACTATTTTAACAACCTGCATTTTTCCTTGAGTTATTGTTCCGGTTTTATCAGCGCAAATCACATTTGTTGATCCTAAAATTTCCGCGCTAAGCAACCGCTTAACTAAAGCATTGCTTTTTAAAATCCTTTGCATCCCAACAGCCAAGACTACTGTTACAGTTACTGCCAAACCTTCTGGAATTGCAGCAACAGCCACAGCAACAGAAGTCACAAACATTTCTCTAAATGAATGACCAAGTATTACTCCTATAATCAAAATTATTGCAGTAATTGCTAAAACAACTTTTGTTAAAAATATTGCAAACCTGTCTAATTTATGTTGTAATGGTGTTTTTTCAATTTTAATTTCAGATACTAACTCTGCGATTTTGCCAATAGCAGTCCGATTTCCTGTTTCCACAACAACACCGCGAGCATTTCCTTCTACCACAATGGTACCCATAAAAGCCATATTTATTCTTTCTGCCAAAATTATTTTATCTGCCAAAATTTTATTTTGTTTTTCTTTTGCTTGTGATTCTCCTGTTAAAATTGCTTCATTTATTTTAAAACCATTAACTTTAAATAATCTTAAATCTGCGGGCACTTTATCACCAGCGCTTAAAATTACAATATCACCGGGCACCAAATTCACATTTTCAATTAATTTTTCTTCGCCATCTCGCAAAATTTTAGCATAATTAACCACAATTTTTTGCAAAGCTTCAAGAGCGCGCGAAGTTTTAAATTCTTGTGAAAAGCCAACAATAATATTTATTAAAACAGCTAATAAAATAACAAAACCATCAATTATGTCATTTAAAATAAAACTTAGCAAAGCCGCTATAACTAAAACTACTACCATTGATGATTTAATTTGATTCCATAAAACATCTAATAATCCTTCCTGCTTTTTGCGAGGCAAAATGTTTAAACCAGATTTAATCCTACGTTTTTCAGCCTCAATTCCACTTAATCCATTTTCTGAACTATAAAGTTTGTTTAAAACAGTTTGCAAATTAAAAACCCACCATTTTATTTCTGGCCTTTTTTCAATAAAATTAGATTTGGATTTTAATTTTTTACTAATTTTCATCTAAACTAATTATAGCATTTTAAGTTGTAAAATAAAAAACTCCGAGAAAATGTAAATTCTCGGAGTTTGAAAAATATGAATTATTTTACCAAATTCATTTTTTTAATCTGGCTGAAATTTCCAGCCTGAATTTGGTAAAAATATATTCCGCTGGGCAAATCACTCGCGTTCCACTGGACTTGATGACTACCAGCAGAAAGCCCACTGTTTACCAAATTTGCTACAACCTGTCCTCTTAAATTTAAAATTTTAAGAGAAACTTTATCGGCTTTTGGCAAATCAAAACTAATTGTTGTGGTTGGATTAAATGGATTGGGGTAGTTTTGGTGAAGTTGGAAACTATTAGGTTGAGATTTGACATCGCCATCGTTATAATTTTCAACATCAGTTGTAGAAACACCTTCAAGGTTAACTGATTCAATCTTGAATTTTAATGGCTTATCTAAAAATTCAAAAATGAAATTCCCACTATCAGACATTTTTGTTTCTACAACAATCTCGCCATTTGGCATGTAGGCCGTTACCTGAACAAGGTTTCCCTCTGAAGCAACGTAGATCATATTACCAAAACTTGAAGAGTCAAAACTTGCCATCATCGGATGGCTAGTGCGTGAACTCATTGGCTGCCCAATCATCCATTTATCCAACAATGGATTGTTTGGATCATTTATAAATAAGTTCAGCAAATACGCGTCAAATAAGCAGGGGTCACCAAAAAGTATAGCTCCAAGTCCCAAATTTATGCCATACTTATTGTATCTGTAATTAGCTTTATCTGACAAGCTGAATGTTGCCATTATAGAAACATCCAATCTGTCCGCCACGCCATTACGATCAACATCACCACGAATGCCATCAATTGATTTAAAAACATTGGTAGCGATATCATAATGACTGTTTGTATCTTGGGTCACAGTATGAACGTGTAACCAATGAGATACTGATTCACTAATGGGCATATTATTATCAAAACTAAAACACATCAACCATAAAAAATCTATACCTTTGGTTGAATCAGCCAGCCAAGAATAAACATGATGTCCTGGATTTTGATTCAAAAAAACAGTTCCACCATAAAGCTTATATGGTGTCCCTTCTTTCAAATCTTGAGTTTGCCAATAGATTGAAATATTGTCCATTTTTTGTAAAAACATATTGTGTTGCCATTCCGCTCTAAGGGCAATTATTTTTGATTTGGCCACCCATATATCGCCAGATGGTTTCAATCCAAACTGGAGATCACACGACTCTCCTGGCAATAAGTACAACGTATCCGGGTAATTAGGATACATTTCAAATTCATCGCCATACTGGGCAAATACACCAGTATTAGAAGCCAAAAAAACTAGGAACAAGAAAAAAATGATAGACTTTTTCATGATCTATCCTCCTAAATTAGTGAATAATTTAAATGAACTGTGTAAATAGTTTCGCATATTTTATTAATTTTGTCAAGGATATTTAACATTTACCACTAACATTAGCCAAAAACAAAACACCAAAGCAAAATCTGGTGTTTTGTTTTTTATAAAATTTTACTTATACATCTTTAACAAACTATTAATATCTAAACTTTCAAGCATATTTTTTCCTTCCTGTGTTGTGTTTAATAATTCTTTATACGGGGCAAACACATTTTCAAGTAGTGGCGGTAAATACATAATAGCTAGAATTAATGGAATAACAATAACTGCAATTTTAATAATGGAAAAAATTCTATTCCACATTAAATATTTGCGAGTTTTTTCTGTGTTTTCATAAATTTTCCTTAATAATTCTTCTTGAGTTAA
>CAYNCE010000008.1:4895-9828 GCA_964395855.1 uncultured Gammaproteobacteria bacterium
GGCACTGGCAATCCAATTTTTTGCAAAGGAAGATAATTAAAATAATAATAACATCCTTGTATTGAAATAATATAATCTAAAACATCTTTGTATCCATGTTGTTTAAACCAATTATTTAAAATATAAATATATTTAATTTCTACATTTAATTGTGATAATAATTTTCTATATTGTTTAATTTTAAAATCACAAGTCTGCAACTTTTCATCTGTTGAACCATAAACTTCTTGAAATTTTATTTCAAGAATAAAAAAAGTATTATTTGTAATCACAAATATCACATCATCTGGTAAAAGTCTTTTGGAGATAAATTTTTTATAATCAATATTTTTTTCTTCTAAATATTTGTACAATCCGTGTTTTTTAAAAGACATGCCAACTTTTTTGTTATTATAAAAAATTGTGTTTCCTATAACACTGTAGTTTTGTTGTTTTTTTATAAAAGTCAAAAAATCTACTTTGCCTTCAAAGTAAAGTCCTGTTTTTGTGTTTGCCCCTCCTGCTCCGCCCTTTTTCATAAAATTATAGGTTATAAATTAATAAGTTCTTTCATCGTCATTTTTTTAAATTTTACCGGCTCCTTGCTGTATTCAATTTTACTTTTATTTTCAATTATTACATCAATATAATTTAATCCTAATTTTTTTGCTAATGCCAATCTGTGTTGCCCATCTAATAAATAATAATCTGTATTTACATTAATAGGTGACCAAAGATCTTTACTGAAATTCATTAACATATAATTCACATTTTCAATGTTTACAGCATTGTCAAAAGCAAATAATTTTCTATTGATCTTAATTTTTTTAATTGAAACTTTATCTTCGGAATAAAAACCATTAAACTTAATAATAGCATCTTTCCAATGTTGCGGCGATTTTATATAATCTCTATATTTTTTTTCATTATTATTTTTCATTTAATTATTTCAATTAATCATTTTTCTATTATTTTCTACCCGAATGAGTTGCAGATGAAACTATTCTAAAAATATCCTCCCCTTGTCTAAGAGTAATTAATAATTTTTTAAACATATAAGCTGTTTCTAAATTCGTTTTTTCTTGAACCATTAATAATTTTGCCAAAAGAATTAAAAATTTAATACTATACTCGCCATTTTCTCCTAATTTTTCATATCTATCAATTTCTTTACTATTATTCTCTAACAAAGATTTTATGCTTAAAAGATTTTCCCTTTCTTTCTTGCTTTTAATTGGTTTCGTTTTATTCCAAGTTTCAATTAAAAAATCTAAAAAATCTTGAGTTTGTTTTCTGTCTGAATACATTTTTATAAGAATATCAACCGCCCAATGTATATGTTTTGGTGTTCTTATTCTTGACCATTTTTTATCTTTATTTTTTTGTCGATATTTAATTAAAATATCATATTCACTTAATGATCCTTGATAAACACCAATAATAAAATTTCCATTTACTTCAGAAACAAATAAAGGAACTTTGCTTTTCTTGCTTTTATTAAAAATCATATATTTTTTTAACTCTTCTTTTTTCATAAAATTATATTTTTAATTTATTATTTAAATCTTTTTCTAATTTATTGAATCTTTTTTTAGATAATTCTAAATATTTTTTTTCCAAGTCAATTCCAATAAATTTTCTATTATTTAAAACACAAGCTAAGCCGGTTGTTGAGGATCCTGTAAATGGATCTAAAACAATATCATTTTTATCAGTACTGGCTAAAACAATTCTAACTAATAAATCTATTGGTTTTTGAGTTGGATGTTTGCCAAAAGTTTTTTCTTCCTTTTTTGGAGGATGAATTGCCCAAACACTTCTCATCTGCAAATTTGGTTTTTTAATAAAATCTTCTGGCCAGTCTCCATTCTTCATTAAATCATAATTAAATTTGTGTTTGCCCTTTTTGTCTTTTCTTGCCCAAATTAATGTTTCGTGGCTGGCAGTAAAAAATCTACAACTTAAATTTGGAGAAGCATTTGGCTTAAACCAAGCGATGTCGTTCAATATATGAAATTTATTAATCTGCAAAGCAAGACCACATTGATAAATTGAATGATAGGTTCCAGAAATCCAAATCGTTCCGCCCGGCTTTAAAACTCTGTGACATGCTTTTGTCCATTTAAGATGAAATTCAAAATCTTTTTTTAACCCATTGCTTAAATCCCAATTAGCTTTTTTAACGCTAACCATTTGTCCATTGTGGCAGGTAAAAGATCCTGAAGATAAAAAGTAAGGCGGATCTGCAAAAATCATATCTATTGAATCACTCGGTAATTGCTCTAAAATTTTTAAACAATCAGATTTATATAAAACAAAGTTATTCTTAACAAAATAAGGTTTATCTTTAATATTATCTAAAATTTTCTTTTGCATGGGCATATTTTTATTAAGTAAAAAAACTTTACACTTTAATAATACACCCCGACCAAAATCCAGTCAACAAAAAATACGTATTAAAATACGTATTTCTTTATATTAAAATGGAGCCGATGTGCGGACTTGAACCGCAGACCTACTCCTTACCATGGAGTTGCTCTACCAACTGAGCTACATCGGCAAATTTTACATTTCTTGAATCCGTTTCTTAAATTCAGCTAGTTTCTGATTATCAGAATTTATGGTTTTTAATTTATTAAATGCGTCTAAAGCAAGAATTTTATTTTTATTAATAATCGCAGCATCAATTAAAAAATCCAAATATTTAGGATTGTTAGGTTCTATTTCGCTAGCTTTACGCACTGCGGTTAAAGCCCTGCCAGGATTGCCTAAATTATATTCTGCAGTAGCTAAATCCAAAAAATGCTCTGCGTTTTTCTTATTGCTTAATTCAATTGATTTTTGGTAATTGCTTTTGGCTCTTGCCCAATTGCCTGTTTCAGCAGCCAAATTTCCCAAACCACTAAATGCATGGCTACTTTTTTTATCTTTTTTCAAAATATGATCATATAACTCTTTGGCATGTTCAAAATCTTTTTGCTTAGAATAAATTTTAGCTAAACCCAAATAAGCTTCTTCATTATTAGGGTCAATGGAAATTATTTCCAAATATATTTTCTCAGCCTGGCTATATTTTTCTTCTTGAGTTAATTCATTCGCTTGAACAAACTTCTGATTTATTTTTTCCTGTTTCTCTTTTAAAGATAATTTAATGGTTTTTTTTAATTTACGTTCTTCTTTATATTTTGTTTCTAAAAGAATAACTGACTTATAAAATTTGTTTGACCAGTCGCAGATTTTTATCCAAACTAAAGATTTAAAAAATTTAGCCACAAATTTAAAATCGCGCTTAAATCGTTTTTCCAACAAAGCGGATTTAACTTCAGCCTGTTTTTCAGCTTGTAATTTTTCTAAGTTTATATGAGCTAATAAAGGAAATTTGCGAAAAACAATAACTCCTACAAAAGATAGGCTGATTAGAATAATTGTTATTAAAATAATAGAGAACATAAAGTTTTTAAGCTTTTCCTGCTGAACCAAATAGTTCTATCTTCTCTTCAACTATTTTTTGGACAGCTTCAATTGAAGGAGTTAAAATATTACGTGGATCAATTTCGTGAACTTTACTCATTAATGTTTGCCTTAATCTATTAGTAAACACCTCGCGCAATCTTGTGTCAATATTAATCACAGCCACCCCATTTTTTATAGCCAATTTAATATCTTCATCAGAAACACCTGACGCGCCGTGCAAAACTAGAGGTAAATTTGTTTTAGATTGTATTTCTTTAAGTAAATTTTGATCAATTTTTTCCTGACCTTTAAAAATTCCGTGCATCGCCCCAACTGATGGCGCAAAAGTGTCAATTTTAGTCTGCTTAACAAATTTTTCTGCCTGCGCAGGATCAGTTAAATATTTATTTAAATCTGATGAATCTTTTTCCTCAACCACATCTTTTTGGCCTAAAATTTTTCCTAACTCACCTTGAGTCCAACATTTATTCTTATGAGCGTAATCAGTTGATTGTTTAGTTAAGGCGACATTTTCATCAAAAGGCAATTCTGAAGCATCAATATGAATTGAAGAAAATCCAGCGCTAATACATTCAGCCACGGAATGAAAACTTTTCCCATGATCTAAATGTAAAGCTACTGGCACTTTTACAGCTTCATTTTTAGCAATCGTTTCCATAATATGAGTGATTGGTTTAAGGCCGGCATATTGAATGGTTTTTTCAGAAATTTGAATAATCACTGGTGATTTTTTTTCTACTGCGCCGCGCACAATAGCTAAAGTAGTTTCTAAATTAAAAGTGTTAAAAGCAGGCACTGCATAATTGCCTTTAACTGCTTTTGGAATAATTTCTTTAATGTGTACGAGCATATATTTTATTTATTATTTTTAAAAAATTATCTGCTAAAAGACTCGCATTCCCAACTAAAGCTCCTGAAATTAAATCTATCTCTAGAAAACTATTTATATTATCTGCATCCACTGAACCGCCGTAAATTATAGAAATATTGTCTTTAATAATTTCTTGTGAAAAAAAATCTTTTAAAACTTGATTAGTAACTTGCGCTGAATGTTCGGCTTCTTTTATATCCACAGCTTGTCCAGTCCCGATTACCCAAACTGGTTCATAAGCAATAATTAATTTTTGGTTATCTTTCAATTCAACATCTTCCATTGCTTTGCTAATTTGTCTAATTAAAACTAAATCTGTTTTACTGTCTTGCCTTTCTTCCATTGTTTCTCCAATGCAAAGAATCGGAATTAAATTATTTTCAAGCGCGATAATAATTTTTTTGTTTATATCTTCATCAGTTTCATTTAAATATTTTCTTCTTTCAGAATGTCCAATAATTACATATTTTACTCCTTGTTCTTTTAATTGAGTTGAAGAAACTTCACCAGTATATGAGCCCTTATTATGATAAAAAACATTTTGCGCGCCAAGTTTAATATCACTATCTCTAATTATTTCACCAACTCCATCTAACGCAGTAAAACTAG
>CAYNCE010000008.1:9928-18183 GCA_964395855.1 uncultured Gammaproteobacteria bacterium
GTATTTTCCTTCAAATTTCTTGCGCGTGCGTTCAAATAGCCAGTTAAAAAACTTTTCGCAAGTTTTAGAATTTTGCATTAAAAATTTAACAAAATATTTCCAAAACAAAAGCAGTAAAAATACTGGAATAATATTCCCGATTACAGATAATACATAAGCTGGCACTATACTCATTTTATAACTTAAAAGAGCGACTGGCAAGGCAACCCTTAATTCAGTTACAGGGACCATTGATGCTAACAATGTTTTTATTTCTGGAATTAAATTTATTTCCATATATAATTCTCGCTAATCCATTGTATAAGAGATTTGGTGTCTTGAAATCGCTCACTATCTGATGCAGAGCCCAAAACAACAGTAATTATTTTATGATTATTTACCTCTGATAAAGTTGCAAAACAATAACCTGCCTCATCAATAAATCCCGTCTTGCCACCTAAAACCCGCCATTGAAATAACGGGTTAATTAATAATAATTTATTAGTGCTTTCCGCGCGATGATATTTGTCTGACAAACTTTTAAAACTATAATTTTTGTTTGGTAGTATTTTAGCAATAGTTGAATGTCTCATGGCTAATTTTAAAATTTGCGAGACTTCAAAAGCAGTTGAAATATTTTTTGCGCTTAAACCAACTGAATCTTCAAAATTTGTTTTCTCAAGCCCTAAACCTTTTGCTTTAATATTCATTTTTTTTACAAATTCTTCACGCGATAATCCAGTTGAACGCACCAAAGCCATTGTGGCGTCATTGTCTGAAGCAATTAAAACTAAATGCAGTAAATCAAAAGCTAAAATTTTTTCATTTAGCAATAAATTAGCGCGTCCATCATTTTTATTCAAATCATTGTTTTGAATTTGAATTTCAGATTGTAAATCCGGTTGTGTGTCTAAATAAACTAAGGCAGTTATTAATTTTGTAATGCTGGCAATTGGTCTTTGTTGGTTTGAATTTTTATCAAACAAAATTTTGTTGCTTGCCACATCAATCACAATCGCATTGCTGGCTGAAACTTTTACTCCCAAATTATTATTAATAATTCTTTGAGGAACTGGTTGGCTCCAGCCCTCTTGGGTGGAGCCTTTTTGTTGTAATTGATTATTTTGTTCCTGCACACCTAAAACCTCACCTGAATTTAAAGGCAATAATATTTGGCTGGAAATTAAAATTGTGATTAATAGATTGGCTAGCATTTATTTAATCGCGATTTAACGCGAGTTTTAACGCAATTTCACGCTACTTATTTTATTTATTTTTACCTAACATTAGATAAAATTTTGATTTATCCACAGTTTTGGCTTGACTTATTATTATTCTTCTGCTAGACTTAGTTTTGTAATTAATTTAATTCAATTTACAATCAAAACATTAAAAGTGGAGGAAATTAAGATGTCAAGAAAAAAATTTCAACACCCAGAATTAAAAGAGGGGGAAATGTTTTTGATAAATGCGGGTGAAGAATTTTACAAAGAACTTCCATGGAAAACAAAAAGAAAGGGGAATAAAATGTTTACCGTATTTGGGGATCCCGTAGAAAACAAAACAGACTTTCCGATTTTTATAAACAAATCAGAATGTGAATCGGCAGGCATTTATAGTGATTTATAAAATCTTATTACAAGAGTTGCAAAATTTCTGCAACTCTTTTTTATTTTCAAAAATTTAATTTTAAATAGCTCAAATAGATATAATTTAAATAGCTCACAATTTTTATCTAAATAGCTCATTTACACCATTTGAGCTATTTAATTTTTATCAGCGTTAATCTGTGCTTTAGTCTGTGTTAATCTGCGTGCTATTTTTTATTTTTAATAAATATTCATAATTCCTAATTCATTATTCATAATTCTTTGTGTTTTCCACGGGATCCCATCACTCCTAAAAAATCCTAAAGGTCGTTCGGGATGACAACTGCAAAAATAAATTAATAAGCCTTTGCTAAATAAATTCTATACTCTGTTTCTTTACCACACACAATACATTTTCCAGATTTATTTTTTGCGTAAACTCGCGTTGTTGCTTTTGTATCGTATTTAATTTGATCTTCACATTTTTTTGAATTGCACCAATTTACAACAGCAAAAAAATTTTCTTTTTTATAATCTGTTTTTAACTTTTTATAATCATTGTATCCACGAATATTATCTTTAAAATTTTTCTCACTTGTTTTAAATAAATTATCTTGAATATTATCTAGCAGTTCTGTAATTGCTTTTTTAAAATTTTTAATTTTTACTGCCTGCTTTTCTCCAGTATCTCTACGAACTAAAACTACTTGTTCTGCCTCAACATCTTTTGGTCCAACTTCAATTCTGACTGGCACGCCTTTCATTTCCCATTGATTAAATTTCCAACCCGGTGTATTAGTGTCGTCCCAATCTATTTTATATTTGATGTTTTTAAGATTTTTTTCTAAATTTTTTATATAACTTTTTACTAATTTTTCTTGATCTGAATTTTTATATATCGGAATTATAATCACTTGAATTGGAGCGATTTTTGGAGGTAAAATTAAACCTTTATCATCGCCATGAGCCATAATTATTCCACCGATCATCCTAGTTGAAACACCCCAGCTGGTTGGCCAAGGAGTTTGTTTTTTGCCTTTTTGATCTAAAAAATTTATATCAAAAGTTTTAGCAAAACCCTGTCCCAAAGAATGTGAAGTTCCCATTTGCAAAGCTTTTTTATCTTTCATCATTGCTTCAATTGATTTAGTATATTCTGCGCCAGCAAATTTTTCTGCTTGAGATTTCATACCTGACAAAACATACATTCCTAAAAATTCATTTATAAAATCTTTATATAATTTCAAAGCTTGATCTACCATTTCTTCTGCTTCTTTTTCTGTAGAGTGTAAAGTATGTCCTTCCTGCCATAAAAATTCTGTAGTTCGCAAAAATAATCTAGTGCGCATTTCCCAACGCACAATATTACACCATTGATTAACTTTTAAAGGTAAATCCCTGTATGAATGAACCCATTTAGCAAAAGTCCTATACATTATTGTTTCTGATGTTGGACGAATTGCTAACCGTTCTTCTAATTTTTTACCTCCTGCTTCTGTGACCCAGGCAACTTCTGGAGCAAATCCTTTAATATGTTCAGCTTCTTTTTTAAAATAACTTTCAGGAATAAAAAGAGGCATATAAACATTATCCACGCCTAGAGCCTTAATTCTTTTGTCCATTTCTTGTTGAATATTTTCCCATAAAGCATAGCCATATGGTTTGATAATCATACAACCTTTAACATCTGAATATTCAGCTAAATCTGCTAGTTGAACAATTTCATTGTACCAATCAGAAAAATTTTTAGATTGAGGGGTTAATTTTTTCATATTATTTTGTCAATTATTTTTCCTCCCCAACGAGTTAAATCTTTGTAAGTAATAAAAATAATTAAAATCATTAAAACAGCAAAACCAACAGTGTGAACAATATTTTCAATTTTTTGATTAATTTCTTGGCCACGAATTTTTTCAATAATCAAAAACACAACCCGACCGCCATCCAAAGCTGGAAAAGGTAAAAAATTAATTAAAGCCAAATTAAGCGAAAGCAAGGCTGCGAATTGCAAGACATAAACAATACCCAAATTCACCATCTGACCAGTAAATACAGCAATGCCAATTGGTCCAGCTAACTCAACTGTCATTTCACCAGTTGTAAAAATACTTTTTATAATGCCTGCCAGCGCAACAAATAAAGCGATTAATAAATTATATGTTCCTTGAATACCTAACCAAATTGAAGAATACCACGGATAAGAAACTATTCCTGTCTTAACTAAGCCAATACCAATAACTGGGATTTTATTAGAAGTGTCCAAAATTTGAGGCGCTGCAATTGCCTTAATTATTTTATTGTTTCTTAAAACTTCTAATTCCACAACCTGATTTTCACGCATAGCAATATATTTTTGTACTTCTTCTACTTCAGAAATTGCATTGCCATCTAAACTTAATAAAGCATCATTAATTTGCAAACCAGCCAATTCTGCGGGTGAATCTTTATTAACTGAAATAATCTGAATCTTTTCATCTTTAATATCTTTGGCATAACCTTGCGCGACTTTATCTAAAATTGTTGGAGCGCCAATATTAAAACAAATAGCCAATAAAACCGCGCATAAAATCACATTCATAAAAACACCTGCTGACAACATAATCGCGCGTTGCCAAATTTTTTTAGCGCCAAAACTGTCTGGCTCTTTGATTTCAGTTGCATTTTCACCTTTAATCTGCACAAAGCCTCCGACTGGGATTAGATTAAGTGAATAAACAGTATTAGATGCTTGATCCGCTTTAAATTTCTTGCCCCACACCCATTTTCTTTTCCCATCTTTGTCTTTATAAACTCCAACTACTCGCGGTGGAAAACCAAAACCAAACTCATACACACGAGTTTTAAAAATACGCGCAGTCACAAAATGACCTAATTCATGAGCCATAATGAGAACGCCTAAAATTACAATAAAAGCGATGATGGTTAGAAACATAATATTTATAATTTAAAGAGTTATTTCTTTTTCCTTTTTCTTGCCCATTTCTCCAATTTTATCCACAAACTCTCTTGTGACTTTATCTAGTTCTTCAATCAAATTATATTTTTCATCTTCTCCTATTTCTTTAGCGCGTTCAGCAGTGATAATTTCTTCTTTAATTTTATCACGCAAACCGCGTAAGGATACGCGTCCGTTTTCTAATTTTTCGCGCAGAATTTTAATAATTTCTTTGCGTGTTTCTTCAGTCATAGCTGGAATGAACAAGCGCAAAAAATTGCCTTCATTTTTAACTGATAAACCTAGACTAGCTGTTTCAATAGCTTTTTCAATATCTTTTAAAACATTCTTGTCCCATGGCTCTACTAAAAGTTGTTTTAGTTCTGGACAAGAAATACTAGCCACTTGATTAATTTGCATTTTAGAACCATAAATATCAACTTTAATATTTTCAATCAATGCTGGCGCGGCTCGGTTTGTTCTAACACCAGCAATATCTTGGCTAATGTGTTCAATTACTTTTTCAAAATCTTGTTTTTTGTCTTGAATATTCATAAATTTATTTTATTTTCCTCATTCCCATATATATTATATTAGGATTAATTGTGTCAATTGCTAACGCGCCAACTGAATAATTAGTTGGCAAAGGTGATACTAACCAAGTCTTGCCACTGTCAAAAGTTCGGTAAAAAGCATCCAGTGTGCCATAATAGATCTGTTTATTGTCGCGTGGATTAATAGCTAGTTCGCGCGCATAAACTTCATTAGCTGGAGTTAAAATATTAATATCTGACCAAGTCTGCCCGCCGTCATCAGATCTTATTAAACCAAAATTTGAACCATAAAGCAAGCCGTCGTTTTTAGTCAGATCAAAAATTAAATCCTGAAAATATGTCACACCTTTGCGTGCGCGACGCAATTCTAGATTCTCTCGCGTTGACGGAAAATAGTTTTCTTTTAAATTAGTCCAATTTTTACCAGCGTCATCTGACTTAAAAATACCAGCGGAAGCTGTCCCAACATATATTGTACTGGTTTTTTTAGGATTAATAAGAATCTTTTTTATCACTGCGCCTTTTAATTCAAAAATCTTTTCCCATGATTCTCCTCCATCAACAGTTTTTTGAATCTCGCCTCCTGATGTGCCTAAATAAAGAGTTAAATTTTCAGCAGGATTAATGGCTAAAGCTGAAATAACATATTTATCGCGCGTCTCCCAATAAAGCGAATCCCAATTTTCCCCCAAATCCAAACTTTTATAAACATTTTTACCATTAGAAATATAAACTACGCCACTATTTTGCGGGTCCAAAACAATATCATAAATATATCCAGTCTTAAAAATTTGACGCCAATTTTCCCCGTAATTGTTTGAATACCAAACGCCGTCAGAAACAGCGCCTAAAAAAACATTTTTGGAATTTAAATAATCAATTTCAATTTTAGTTACTTGAAGGTTGCTAACTGTGATTGGCTTATCGCCTTTATAGCCGATTAAACTTGAATTTTGAAATGTTTCGCCAAAATCAACAGATTTAAAAACACCGCCCTGGTTAGAAGAACCAGAACTTAAAAAAAGCTCTCCTAAACTACATCCAGTTAAAGCAAAAGGAACAATTAATAGCGTGATTAATAAGATTATTTTTTTCATATAATTATTTTAAAAAGCCAATAATAAATTTTCCAGAACTAAACGCGGATTTACATTTAAACCTAACAATTTTTTAGTTTGTTCAATATTTTTTTGCAAATCCACTAATTTCATTAAACCATATTTTTGCGAGAGAGAATCAATTCTGTCTTTCTCCATTGTGTTTATAATTTTATCATTTTGTTGCAATTTAGACAACATTAAATCGCGCAAAATTAACTGCCATAAGTTAAGCAGTGGAATTAAGATATTTATTTTATTAAGTAATGAATCTTTGCTTTTCAAAAATTTTTCTGCAAATTTAATTTTACTCACCCGACTAGTTTGCATTAAAGATAAAAATAAATTCAACTGAGATAAATAAGCCTGCCAGATTTCCTGCGAACGCAAAAAAATCAAAGCGCGCCCTGGCCGACCACTGGAAACACAAGCTAAATTTATGGCCTGAGCGCGTTCCACATTTTGAGACAGCAGATAATCATAAATTTCCTTTTGCGCCACTGGTAAAAATTTAATTTGTTGCGCGCGCGATAAAATAGTGGCTGGCAAAGAGTGAATCTTATCAGCAATTAAAATAATTACTGTGCAAGGAGTTGGCTCTTCAAGAGTTTTAAGCAAAGCATTAGCTGAAGCCAAATTTAAATTTTCCGCATTTTCAATAATTGCGATTTTATAAACTTTAAAAAATGAATGGACGCTTAATCTTTCTTCTAACCTGCGAATTTGATCAATTGTAATATTTTTTTTATCACTTTCTTTCTTAAGCCAAATCACATCAGGATGAATATTTTTGTTAATCTGCCGACAATGGTCGCATTCATTGCAAGGAATTTGGATGTTAGCATTTTGTTTAGCAGTATAACACATCAAATTCTGTATTAATTTTTTAACCAAAGTTTTTTTACCTAACTGTTTAGGACCATAAAAAAGATAAGCATGAGACAACTTATCATTCAAAATTGATGACTCTAAAAAATCAATTATATTTTGGTGACCAATAATTTGCCAATTAAACATAATTTCACTTTAAATCTTTAACTGATAAAAGTCCATTCTGTGCTCCTGTTTTTTGTAAAACTGAACAAGCATTTTTTATAGCGAATTTTAAAGATTTTTGGATATCATAACCTGTGATTAATAAAGCCCAGCTAAAAGTTGACCCAAAAGCATCGCCTACTCCAGTCGTGTCAGTGACTTTTACATTGCAAGATTCCGAATAATATATTTTTTTATTGTAAATCGCGTAAGCGCCTTTATACCCATTAGTAATAACAACCACACCTTGGCAATATTCTGATAAAATTTTCAATAACTCACGGATATTATTCAATCTTATTTTATTTTTATATTCTAGACAAATTTCAATAGCTTCATCTTTGTTAACAATAAAAATATCGGTTTCTTTTAGATAAAACCTTAAACCAGACAAACCCATTTTAATCTGCAAATTACCAGGGTTCCAAGCCAGTTTAACAATCTTATTTTTCCTTGCAAGTAATTTTGCCAAATCTCTTTTAAACCTAAATATCTTAGCTATGTTGCTTTTAAATTTTTTACTAGACAACGAAGTTAGATATATCATATCAAAATTCAATTTATTCGCCCTGCCATGGCGAGGCAAAAATTCAGTATTAATTTTTAAATCTGAATTTGCTCCGCGTGAAGTAAAAAGAACATGCTCTTTGTTAAAATTACTATTTTTCAAAACCACTGTTACTCCGCTAGCCAAATCTGACCTTTGAATTAATTCTATTCTAACTTTATGGTCTTTTAAATTGCGAATTATTTCATCGCCTAGAATATCCCTGCCCACGCAGATTAAAGCTGAAACTGTGTTGTCTAATTTAGCCAAACTTACTGCTGAATTAGTTGCGCCGCCGCCAAAAGTAAAATCTGCGTTTTTAATATTAATTTTAGCGCCAAACTCAAAACCAACTAACTTTTGTTGAGTTATATTTTGCGCGTTATCTATAACTACTCCTTGGTCTGTCTGTAAAGTGAAATCCTGCACTGCCCCGCCAATAGTTAAAATTTTTAAGCTTTTGTTACGCATATTTTGTTATATTTTAATTATACCATTAAACAGCAAAACAAAAAACCA
>CAYNCE010000009.1:0-17782 GCA_964395855.1 uncultured Gammaproteobacteria bacterium
TTTTATTTTTAATAATAATTATTGTTAGCCTGACAATTTATTTTGTAGTTAATAAAAAACAAAATAGTAAAGAAGAATTTGCTGATTGGAAAATTTATACAAATAAATATTATGGGATTAGTATGAGTTATCCAGCATCTTGGGAGTTAGAAGAGGTTAAAGAACTTTATCTTTTTACAGTGTTTGAAAACCAAATATCAAGGAGTTGTATTCTTACAGGGGGATCGCTTGGTGAAGGGACGCCGTCAGGGTATGCTTACACAACGGAGAAGGTTATAATTGATGATAAAGAATTTGTTCAAAAAAAATGGGAATCTATATCGGGCATTTCGGAAAAAATTTTTATAAATGATGGTTTCCAATTAATAAAATACAATTTTAATCCCATTAGTCAAAAATGTTTGAATAATCTTAACCAAATCCTTTCCACTTTTAAATTCACAAACTAAAAAATCCCAACAAAAATTAGTTAGGATTGAAAATAAAAATAAATAAATTATTGTTTGGAAACTTTATTAGCTTTTATAAGCAAAAGACCAAATATAGCTGTTACTAAAGCAAATATAATTGTTAAAGTGTAGTCATTCATAAATAAAATTATAACATAATAACAGAAAAAAATAAAAGGCAAACATGCATGATATAAATTTACTACCAGTGGATGATAGAAAAAGGGAATTAGAAGAGATTAAAAAAAGACAAAAAGCGAAAAGCAAGGTTAAGATCGAAATGAGCAGTCCAGAAAAAAAAATAAAAGAAATAACTGAAAAAAAGTTAGGTAATTTTTTGGCTGGAATAAAAAATATTTTTAAACGATTTAAAAAAGAAAAAGAAGACAAAAATAATAAGCCCGGCAATAATATGCAAGACAATCCCGTCAAACGGAACAAGCCAGAAATACCTAGACATTTAGATGATATTTCTTCAAATAAACATAGTAAAGAGTTTTATTTTAAAACAGATAATCTCATCCCAAGCACTCGGGACTCGGGAGAAACAGAAAAAGAACTGGAAGATATTGTAACTTATAAGCCCAAAGATAACCCGCCTTCGCTCCTTAGCGACCCTTTATCGCTACGGCGGGCAGGCAGCCAACAATCAACAGCCAACAGCCAACAAATTAAAAAAACAAATTCACTGCTCCCCGAGGCGTCCTTGCCCAGGGTTAAAGCAGAAACCAATTTCAATATTAATTTAATCCCAACTGGAATAAAAAAGATTTACCAAAATAGAAATAATTTAAAAATTTATTTGATTTCAGTTTTAGCCGCAGTAGTCGGTTGCATTTTGGTTTTAGTTATGGCTGGTCAATTAGTAGGCGCTCAGCGTTCAGACTTGCAGCGTTTGGAAAAATCAATTGAAGACACGCAGAATCAGATTATTTTATTAGAAGATACACAATCACCAGTTAATGAGTTTATAAAATTATTAAGAAATGTTAAAGGTGTGATTAATAAACATATTAGAGTAAGCGAAATTTTTAAGCTACTGGAAAAAAATACACTCAAAGATGTTTATTACACAAGTTTAAACATAGATACAAATAATTCCTTAGTAAGCTTGTCAGTTGCGACTAAAGATTACACAACCGCGGCCAAACAGATTTTAATTTTTAGGTCTTTAGTTGAAGTGAATCAGCTGGAAGCAAAATCAATGAGTTTAGTTGAAGAAAAAGAACAAACAACAGATAAGGAAAAAAAATTAGGCATTTCACCGCAAATAAAAAAATTCGTAACTTTTGATTTGGTGTTAAAATTAAAAGCAGATATATTTAATTATGGAACAGGCAAATAAAAAACAATCCCGAGTACTCGGGACAGAAAGCAGATTAAGCATAATTTTCAATCAGTATTTTACAATATTTTTAATTGTTACTATATTACTGATTGTGGTTTTGAGTTATTTTTTGTTTGCCCCGCATTTAATAAATCAATACACTAAAATGAGCGCCAATGTTATGGAAGAGAAAAAGATTGAATTAAACAAACAAAAAGATAAATTAAAAGAGTTAACTGAATTAAGCAATGTTTATTCATCTATTGGCGAACCGCTTAAAGAAAAAGTTTTGCAGTTATTGCCACAGCAAGCGGGTTTAGCTAATTTGTATTATAATTTAGATCAGATAACCCAAGAAGCAAAATATGAAATTGAAGAAATTGAAGTTAGCTTGCCCAAAGATGAACAAATAACAAAAAATTTAGCTAAAATAGTAGTTGAGTCAGATAATCTGGAACAAGATTTGCCAGTAGCCAGTTTAAAAGAGATAAAAATAGATATTAAGTTAAGTGGAAGCGGATATTTGAATTTGAAAAATTTGGTTGAGTTATTAGAAAAGAATTTAAGAATTTTTGATATTGAAAGTTTTGAGTATAGTCCTGAAAAATCAGATATTGAGTTAAATTTAAGGACTTATTATTATAATTAGCATTATGTTAAAAACTACTTTAAAATTATTTTTTTCAATACTTTTATTAATAATAGCTGGGTATTTGTTTTATAAAAATTTTATTAAAAATGATAATGTATATTATATCCCGCCTAATGCTTTTGAAATTGAACAAGTCTATTCTAAATTTGATATAGATGTTTTAGAAAACAAAGTTTTTAAAGAATTAAAACAGGTTAAGCAGGTGAATGCTTTGATTTCTGACACAACAGACATAGGTCGTTCAAATCCATTTATATCTTTTTAACATTATAACCATGCTTTCAAAAGACCAACAATTCAAAATTTTACAACTGCTTAAAGACAGAAATTTTTTAACAGATGAGAATTATCAGAATTTAAAAGGTTCTGTTCAAAAAGGAGAAGATGTTTTGCGTAAAATAAGAGAAGTGAAAAAAGTGGACAGTCAAAACTTGGGCAAAATATTGGCTGAATTTTTTAATTTGCCTTATCAGGATTTAAAATCTTTGAAATCTGATCCTCAAGTAATTAATTTGGTGTCAGAGGATTTGGCGCGGAATTATAATTTAGTTGTTTTTGATAAGCAGGAAAATGTTTTAAATGTTGCTATTACTGACCCAACTGATCTTAAAGCCCAAGAAGCAATGGATTATATTGCGCGCGGCAAGAATTTGAAAGTTAAATATTATTTAACTTCACCAGAGGACCTGAATATTTTTTTAAATCAATATTCGGCTTTAAAAACAGAAGTTGGCGAAGCATTGGTTGAAGCTAAGGACAGATTAGAAGAAAAAGAAACCAAGTCAGTAAAAGAAGAAAAAGAAGAAAATTTAGACGAAGCTATTAAAAGCGCGCCAGTAGCTAAGATGGTTTCAGTTATTTTAAAACATGCTGTGGATGGCTATGCTTCAGATGTGCACATTGAGCCTTTTAGCGATGGTTCGCGCGTGCGTTATAGAATTGATGGAGTAATGCGAACTTCATTGATTTTACCTAAATATATTCACACTGCCTTGGTTTCGCGCATTAAAGTTTTGGCTAATTTGAAAATTGATGAAACGCGCATTCCTCAAGATGGCAGAATTCGTTTAAATATTTTAAATAAAAAAATTGATTTCCGTATTTCTACCTTGCCATTATATGAACAAGAAAAAGTAGTTATGAGAATTTTAGATACTTCAGGCGGTTCCCTTGATTTAGAGGGATTGGGTTTTGAAGGGCGCAATTTAAGAACCATTAAGGATAACATTCATAAACCGCACGGAATGTTTTTGGTGACTGGTCCAACTGGTTCTGGCAAGTCCACCACACTTTATTCAGTTTTAAATATTTTAAACCAAGAAGAGGTTAATATTGTTACTTTAGAAGACCCAGTTGAATATTATTTAACTGGAATAAATCAATCACAGATTCGGCCGGAAGTAGGTTTAACTTTTGCTACTGGTTTGCGTTCAATTTTACGCCAGGACCCAGATATTATTATGGTTGGCGAGATACGCGACAGCGAAACAGCGGAGCTGGCTATCCACGCTTCGTTAACTGGTCATTTTGTGTTGTCAACTTTGCATACGAATGATGCTTTAGGCGCTATCCCGCGTTTAACTGATATGAAAGTAGAGCCGTTTTTGTTAGCTTCAACTTTAAATGTAGTTATTGCCCAGCGTTTAGTGCGCAAAATTTGTATTGATTGCAAAGAAGAGTTTGCTTTACCAAGCAATATTTTGGCTGAAGTCCAGGAAGAAATTAAAAAAATACCAAAAGGATCTTTGCCAGAAGAATTAAAAAATTTAAAAAAGCTAAAATTTTATAAAGGAAAAGGTTGCGCGCATTGTGATAAAACTGGTTATAAGGGTCGGATTGGAATTGCTGAAGTTTTAGAAGCAACAGATAATTTAAAAAATTTAATTGCCGCCGGCAAGATGGGTGGAGCTGAAATGAAACAAGAATTTGTAAACCAAGGAGCCATGACTATAAAAGAGGATGGAATGCTTAAAGCTGTTAAAGGCGTGACTACTGTGGAAGAAATTATGCGCGCTACAAGGGAGTAAAATTATGACATTAAAAAAATCTAAACAACCTAAAAACACCACTATCCTTCTTATTGAAGATGATGATTTTTTAGCAAGTATGTATCAGACCAAACTAGAAATAGAGGGTTATAAAGTTTTAATGGCAAATGATGGAGAAAAAGGTTTGGCAATGATTAAAAAACATAAGCCGGATTTGGTTTTGTTAGATATTGTTTTGCCTAAATTAGATGGTTTTGGTGTTTTAAAAGAAGTTAAAAAAAGCAAAGTTTTAAGTTCAATCCCAGTTATTTTATTAACTAATTTAAGCCAAAAAGAAGATGTTCAAAAAGGTTTTGATTTGAAAGCTGATGATTATTTAATTAAGGCGCACTATATGCCATCAGAGGTAATTACTAAAATTAAAAAAACATTAAACACATGATTCAAGATAAATTAAAATTTGATGATTTACTAACGCAATTAGTAAAACAAGGCGCGAGTGATTTGTATTTAACATCTGGCAAACCAGCTATGTTTAAAATTGTAGATGAATTTAAGCCAGCTAATAATGAAATTTTAACTAATGAAAAAATTGAACAATATTTTTTGCCTTTAATGAATGTTGAACAAAAAAAAGTTTTGCAGATTCAAAAATCATTAGTTTTTGGACAGACTTTTAGCAATGGTCTTAGATTTAAAATAAATTTATTTTACGCGCATAATTTTTTAGCAGCTGATTTGCATTTTATTTCGCCTATTGTAAAGGATATAAAAGAATTGGGTCTGCCTAGCAAAGTTGAAGAAATCGCTAATATTTCAAGCGGTCTGGTTGTTTTAAGCGGGCCATTTCATTCTGGCAAAACTACTACAGCAACAGCTATTTTAGAATATTTGAATAATGCTAAATTTTTAAAAATAATTACATTAGAAAAACCAATTGGAATTGTTTTAACTAGCAAGAAAAGCATAATTCAACAACGTGAAATTGGTTTTGATACGCCAGATTTAAAAACAGGGCTAAGAGATTGTTTAATAACAAATTTAGATGCGGTCTTAGTTTCTGGATTTGAAAATAAATTAGAACTGGAATTGATTTTAGAATTAGCTGAACAAGGCAAAACAGTTTTTTTAATTACCAGCGCGGTTTCAGTTTTGGATACTTTGGCTAAATTTTTAGCTTTATTTGGTGAAGACGAAAGACCTCGCATTGCCAATGTTTTGTCGCGCACACTTCAGGCAGTGGTTTGTCAAAAATTAATTAAGAATAAGAAAAATAATTGGCTAGTGGTGCCAGAAATTTTAGTGCACAATCAAGCTGTGCAATCTTCAATTGCGGAAAATAAAGTTCAACAATTGGACAATATCATTCGCACCTCAGCTAAATTTGGTATGATTTCTTTTGAGCAGTCATTATCTGCTTTAAAAGAGCAAGGGGAAATTTAAATAGGTATTTAAATACCTATTAAAATACCTATTTCTCAAAATCCGTTCACAACAGCGGTTTTTTATTTTGACTTTTTGGGTTAGAAATGGGAGAATTAAGGGGTAAAGTTAAATTTTAAATATATGCCTAACCATAAAATACAAAAAGAAAGAATTAAAAAATTAGTGGATAAATACAATAATTTATCTGAAGATGATAAGAAAAAAATAAATGAAGCTGAAACTATCAGTAAATTTATTCGTCCATTATTTGAGAGTTTAGGTTGGGATTTTGAAGAAGATGTTTATCCTGAAAAAGATGTCTCTGGAAAAAGAGTTGATCTTTCTTTTCGCATAAACAATGTAACAAAATTTTTTGTTGAAGCAAAACCAATTAGAGCAAATTTAGATAAAGAAGATTATGCAAAACAAGCAATAAATTATGCTTATCATAAATCAGTGCCTTATGCGATTCTAA
The DNA here is from genome assembly GCA_964395855.1 of uncultured Gammaproteobacteria bacterium. GTDB lineage: Bacteria > Patescibacteriota > Patescibacteriia > UBA2196 > UBA2196 > CAYNCE01. Next base: position 6,317 of record CAYNCE010000009.1, read on the forward strand.
CTGATTTTGAAGCAATAAAAATTTACACAACTGAATGGGATAAACCAGATATTCAAAGTTGCCAGTGGTTTGAAATAAAAGCAAAAGACTATTTAACTGATGAGAAATTAGCTTGGTTGTCAAAAGAAGCTTTTGAAAAGGGAATTTTAGACAAAGAAGTTGATAAAGCTGGTCGTCGCCCTAAAACAACAATTGATAAACAGTTAGCAAAAGATTTAATCAAATGGCGTGAAATCTTATTCAAAAGTTTGTCTATATATAATAAAAAAATTGATAAAAGAAAAATCGCTGAATGCGTGCAAACAATTTTAAATCGTTTGATTTTTATGAGAACACTTGAAGACAGAGGATTTGAAGAGCAAAATTTAAGGGCATTAATTAGAGATTGGAAAGAAAAGAAAGGAATAAAAACAAACGAATTATTGTTTTCTTTAAATAAACTTTTTAAAAAATTCAGCAGTTATTATAATAGTGGATTATTTGATGACCCAAGCGCAGTTGATTTTTTAGGTGAAAAATTAGAAGCGGACGACGGTGATTTTCTAGAAGTAATAAACGAATTATATAAAACAAAAACTGGTTTCCGTTATAATTTTGCTGATATCCCAGCAGATATTTTTGGCAGTATTTATGAACAATATTTAGGGCAAATTCAACAAGAACATGAAAGTGATAAAAAGAAAAGCAAAAGAAAATCTCAAGGCATATATTACACACCTCGCTATATTGTAGATTATATTGTTCAAAATACTTTAGGTGAAGTTTTAAAAACAAAAACTCCAGATGAAATTAAAAATCTTAAAATATTAGATCCAGCTTGTGGTTCTGGATCGTTTTTAATTACTGCATATTCAAAATTAATTGAGCATTGGCAAAAGGAAAAATTTAATAAACATCATTTTAAAGAAGGCAAGTTAGCTGATTTAGAAAAAGAATTTAAAAAAAGAGCTAATTTTGAATTATCATCACAAAACAAACAAAGAATTTTATTAGATAATATTTATGGTGTTGATTTAGATGATGAAGCTGTGGAATTGGCAAAATTAAATTTACTTTCAAAAACAGTTGGCCGTAGGGCTAAACTGCCAAACATTGATCATAATATTGCGGTCGGCAATTCTCTAATTGACGACTCTAAAATTTCTGACAAAGCATTTGACTGGCAAAAAAGTTTTCCAGAGGTTTTTAAGAAAGGAGGGTTTGATGTAATTATTGGCAACCCACCGTATGTTAGAGTTGATAGTTTAAATAAAAATGATAAAGAATATTGGAAAACTGTTTTTAAAACACCCAAAGGGAAATATGATTTGTATTATTTGTTTGTTGAAAAATCTATTGAGTTATTAAACAACGGAGGAAAGTTGGGTTTTATTATTCCAAACAAATTTAGCGTTGCAAGTTCTGCCAAAAAATTACGCGAACTTATTGTACATTCATCAACAACTTGTGAATTTATCAGTGTAAGTAAGTTAAAGATTTTTGGTGATGCTTCCAATTATCCAATTTTATTAATTTTAACTAAAGGGAGTGATTTAAAAAAAGTTAAAATAAAATCTTTTTATAGTGAGGGTGATTTTTTAAAAAATAATTATGAAGATTACCACATAAATAAGAATGTTTTATCTTTATTACCATCAATGGTTATCCCAATTAATATAAACCAGAAACAACTAAGTTTAATTATTAAGTTATTAAAAAGTAAAAGACTTTCTAATTTTTTAAAGATTTCCGAAGGACTAAGAATCCCGCCTAAATTTGAAGATAATTCTAAAAACAAACACGGGATTGTTAAACAGTATCAATTTGAAAGGTATTCTCAAATAAAAGAAGGTGTTTATATCTCCGAGCCAGATTTAAAAGAGGTATTAAGTGAAAAATCAGAAAGATTTAAAAATTGTTTAAAAGAAAAAATAATTATTGCAGAAGATGCTTTAAATATAAATGCTACAATTGATAATGGGTTTAATATACCACAAGGTGGCGTTTATTTTGGTGTAATTACTAATGACAAAGTATCTTTAAAATATGTTTTAGCATTACTAAATTCAAAATTATTTTCTTTTGTTTACAAAACTTTATTTGGCGGAATGCATATGGGAGGTGGATATCTTAGATATAGAAGTCAATTCCTTGGCGAATTACCAATAATAGAAACAACAAAAAAAGAACAGATTAAACTAGCAAAATTAGTTGATAAAATAACTAAGCAAAGTAAAGATCTCCAAAAACTAGACCCTATTTTGGATGATAAAGAATATAATAAAATTAAAAAAGAAATAGACGAAACAGATAAAGATATTGATGGGAAGGTTTATGGGTTGTATGGGTTGGGAGAGAGGGAGATTGAGGTTGTGGAGAAATAATTAAATTTAAAAACAATTTATGAAAAATAAAGAATATTACAAAGAACAAAATAATTTAACAGCAGCAAAAATCGAATTTTATCAAGATTATATTGAAGGATATTTGATAAAACTTTTAATGGGATTTGGTAAATGTTTTATTGCTGATTTATTTTGCGGAGCAGGAAAAAATGGAAATAAGCAGGGAAGCCCGTTAGTTTTGATTGATAAAGCAAAATATATTTTGAAAATACCTCAATTACAAAATCCACAAATATACATTTTATTTAATGATAAAGATAAAAATAATATCAAGAGCTTGAAAGAAGAATTGGAGAAAGTAGAAATTAATGAAAATATTAATATTTTTCCAGTTCAGAGTGATAATTTTGAAAATATTTTACCAAAAATGTTAAAATTGTTTAAACATAAAGATATTCCAATGTTTTTCTTTCTTGATCCTTTTACATATTCAGATGTAAAAATGAAACATTTAAAAGAAATAATGTCTTCAAAGTTCGCCGAAGTTTTATTGTTTTCGCCAATTTTTCTTAGCTATAGATTTGCCAGTGATAAAAAACTTAAAGGTGATCATAAAACAAGAATTTTTGTGGAAGAATTTACTGACAAAGGAATTTATGACTATGAGAATGTTGATGATTTTATGAAATCAATAAAAAACAAAATAAGACAAAAATTGAGTTTAGATTTTGTGCGCCCCATTTTGCTTGATGACGGTTCAAGAAAAAATTCTCTTTTCCTATTAACAAAAAGTCAAGAAGGAATGATGTTGATGAATAAAATAGCATTAAAAAAATCTGAAGATGGAGCAGGAAAAAATGTTAAAAATTTTGGCGTAAGAACACTTTTTGGAACAAAGGGTACTTCTAAATTTGAATTATTTGCTACGGACCTAACTAATGAAATTGAGCAAAAGGGACAAATGACAAATTTAGAAATTATCAAGTTCACATCAATTGAGGAATTTTTACCAAAGCACGCAAAAGATGTTTTAAAAAATTTGAAAACAAAAGGTAAGATAAAAGTATTTGATCAATTTGGCAGTGAAGTGAATCAATTAACTAAATTTTGTATAGCAGAAAAACCACGAGGGATTTCTATTTTTAAATACATCTCTTAAATTTGGTTTTTTTTATAATTTTAGAAAAAATGTTATAATAAAACCTAAAGATAAATCAAATTTTCATGCTTAAGATAAATCGAAAATCATTATTATACAAAAGCAATGTTGAATATGCTGACTATTGCATTAACCATGCAGAAGGATGTTCTCATGGCTGTAGATTCCCTTGTTATGCAATGAATATGAAAAAAAGATGTGGAGTGATAAAAGATTATAATGATTGGATAAAACCTAAAATTGTTGGAAATGCTTTAGAATTATTAGACAAAGAAATACCAAAGTTAAAACATAAAATAAATGTTGTGCATCTTTGCTTTTCAACTGATCCTTTTATGTATGAACAAAAAGAAATATCTGATTTAACATTAAAAATAATTGAAAGATTAAATAAAGACAATATTAGATGCACAGTTTTAACCAAAGGTATTTATCCTAAAGAATTAGCAGATACAGAAAAATATGGAAAAAATAATGAATATTCAATAACATTAATTTCATTAGATAAAGATTTTAAAAATAAATTTGAACCAGGAACAGCGCCTTATAGTGAAAGAATTAAAGCATTAAAATATTTACATAAAAAAGGATTAAAAACTTGGGTTAGTATGGAGCCATATCCAACTCCAAATTTGGTTGAACAAAATTTAAATAAAATTTTAAATAAAATAAATTTTGTAGATAAAGTTATTTTTGGTAAATTAAATTATAATGTTAAAGTTGTAAATTCTTTGGAAAATAAAGAATTTTATCAAAAATGTTCTGATGAGGTGATTAATTTTTGTGATAAAAATAAAATAGAATATCATATTAAAAATGGAACGCAAAAAATTGATAATAAAAAAACAGAAAAGATATTTTATGGAATTAATATGAATAATGGAATTAATCTTTATAATGTCGCACAAGCTAGATTGAAAATTTAATCAATTAACCAATAAATTAAATAGGTATTTAAATACCTATTTAAATACTTATAGAATAAACTTATATGCCGCATTTTAAATATACTGCGCTTAATCCAAAGACTAACGCGCGTTCTAAAGCTGTAGCTGAAGCTGAGAATGAAGAAGAGATAATTGACCTTTTGGAAGAAAAAGGTCTAATTTTAGTGAGTTTAAAAAAAGTAGCCCAGGACAAACTATTAACTAAGTTCGTGGTTTCTTTGTTAAACAGAGTTAAGACAAGGGATTTGGTTATTTTTTCGCGTCAGTTTGCAGTTATGCTTGAAGCTTCAGTGCCAGTGGTTAAGGCATTGGAAATTTTAATCAAGCAAACCAAGAACCCAAAACTACAAACACTTTTAGCCGAAGTTGCTGATAATGTAGATGGTGGAATGAAATTATCGCAGGCATTTGCTAAACATCCAGAAGTTTTTGGTGATTTTTTTATTGCTATGATTAAATCAGGCGAAACTTCAGGTCGTTTGGATGAGGTGCTGGAATATTCGGCGACTCAACAGGAAAAAGATTATGATTTGGCTAGTAAGATTAAAGGCGCAATGATTTATCCAATTTTTATTGTTTGTATGTTGTTTGTAGTTGGAATTGTAATGATGATTGTGGTTGTGCCTAAATTAACTGCGATTTTACAGGAAACAGGCGGCGAACTGCCTTTGTCAACGCGAATTTTAATCTCTGTTAGTAGTTTTTTAGCTGGCTATTGGTGGCTTTTAATTATTTTATTAACAGCAGTTGGATTAGGTTTAAAATATTTTTTAAAAACACCAACTGGCAAGAAAAGTTTTGATTATTTTTTAATTAAAATTCCAATTTTTGGTAAATTATTTCAAAGAATTTATTTAGTGCGTTTTGCCAGGAGCTTAGCGACTTTATCCAGTGGCGGTATTCCTTTAGTTAACGCCTTGCAAATAACTTCAGAAGTGGTAGGCAATAGTGTTTATAGAGAACTAATTGACAAAACGGTTTTAGAAGTTAAAGAAGGAAATAGTATTGCTTCAACTTTCAAAGAGTCAAAAGAAATGCCAAGTATGGTAACTTATATGGTAGATGTTGGTGAACAAACTGGGAAATTAGATAATGTGCTGGAAAAATTAAGTGATTTTTATGCGCGTGAAATTGATAATTTAGTTGTTAATTTAGTTAGTTTGATTGAACCATTAATTATGGTTGTGTTAGGTGTGGCAGTAGGTTTAATGGTTGCCGCGATTATTTTGCCAATGTATAATTTGGCGTCTAGTTTTTAAATATGGTATAATATAAATGCTTGTGGATAACATTCTTAAAATAAAAAATTATCCAAAAGGTCGATAGAATTGAAAATTTAAATTAAAAATAAAATTATGAAAAATAAAGGTTTTACTTTAATTGAATTATTAGTTGTAATTGCGATTATTGGTTTATTATCAACATTGGCTGTAGTTGCATTAAACAGCGCGCGCGCAAAATCACGCGACGCAAAACGTGTCTCAGATGTTAAACAAGTTCAAACAGCTTTAGAGTTATATTATAATGATAATAATGCTTATCCTGTTGCTAGTACTTGGGCAGCTATGGATACTGCTTTAGCAACACAAATGGCAACTGTTCCAACAAACCCAAGTCCACATGGAACAGCTTATACTTATGTTGGCACAGCGTCAACTTATACAATAACTTTTACTTTAGAAGGTGTAACAGGTCAGTTAGCAGCTGGACCACACTCAGCCACGGAAGGTGGAATTAATTAGTATTTGTTAAATTGAATTTTATAAAGAAAACTCTCCCATGTATTTGGGAGAGTTTTTTATTTTTCTTATTTCCTTAATTTTCCAAATTATTCATAAAAATGCTATAATAAATTATATGACAGCATTTTTTGTTTTCATTCTTGGCGCAATGATTGGCTCGTTTTTAAATGTGGTGATTTTGCGTTTGAAAGATAATAAAAAGTTTGTAGCTGGCAGATCGTATTGTCCCAAATGCAAGCATGAGCTTAAATGGTATGAAAATGTTCCGTTATTAAGTTTTATTTTTCTTAAAGGCAAATGTTCGTACTGCAAACAAAAAATTTCTTTACAATATTTTTTAGTTGAATTAACAACTGGTTTATTATTTTTACTAGCGTTTTTAAATATATTTGGAGGTTTAAACACGCCTCCCCCCCTTTTCAAGGGGGGGTTAGGGGGGGTTAATATTTATTTACTATATTATTTTATTACTCTATCTTTTTTAATAATAATTTTTGTTTATGATTTAAAATATTATTTAATTCTAGACAAAATTGTTGTACCAGCAATTGTAATAGTCGCAATTTTTCAAGCTATATTTTTAATTTTAAATAAAGACCCATTATTCATTATTCATTATTCATTATTCATTGCTTCAGCAGTAGTAATTTCTGGCTTTTTCTTAATTCAATTTCTTGTTTCCAAAGGCAAATGGATTGGCGGGGGAGATATTCGTTTAGGTTTTTTAATGGGTATTATTTTGGGTTGGCCAATGGGTTTAGTTGCTTTATTTTTATCTTATATTTTTGGCTTAGCAGTTAGTTTGCCATTATTAATTTTAGGCAAAAAGAAAATGAAATCAGAAGTAGCGTTTGGAACGTTTTTAGTAACTGGTACAATTATTACAATGTTTTATGGTCAGCAAATTTTAAATTGGTATTTGAATTTATTTTAATATATGTTTAAAAAACTAAAAAACAACAATTCCGGTTTTACTGTTTTAGAACTAGTTACTGTTACCGCGATTATGGTCTCGCTTTTGGTTTTAGTAGTAACTAATTTTCGCGGTTTTGATATTAATTCAGCTTTGGAATTAGAAGCTGATAAAATTTCATCTGTTTTAAGGCAAGCTCAAATTTTGGCTTTAACTGGTCAGACTGTAAGCGGTCAGCGTTATAATTATGGAGCGCATTTTGAAGAATGTGTAAGCGAAAGTTGTAATTATATTTTATTTTTTGACAATAATAATAACAAATTTTATAATTTTGGCGAAGAATACGGTCAGGGCATTTTCCAAATAGCAACAGGAGTAAAAATTAATAGTTTGTCGCCTGTTGCTGGGATTAATTTAGATATTGTTTTTGAAGCGCCTTTAGGTGATGTGTATTTTAATGATTCAATTAGTGAAGACCAAGCGCGAATAATTTTAAAACATGATAAATCAAGCGCGCAAAAAATAATTAGCGTTGACCGTGTGTCAGGACGTATAAATATTCAATGAAAAATAAAAAACACCAGCAAGGCGTTACCCTTATAGAAACCATTGTAGCTTTGGGAATTTTGACTGTGGGAATTATTTCAGCTTTGTCATTAATGATTAGTTCAATTTCCTTTTCACAAAGTTCAGAGCAGTCAATTGTAGTGGTTAATTTAGCTCGTGAAGGAATTGAAATGACAAGAAGCATTAAAGATTTAGATGGTTTTAGTTCATTAAGTAATGACGAATATATTGTAGATGCTAATACAAGCGGGGATTTAGAATTAGACAGTTCAGCAGTAAGCAGTCCAATCAGCGCTTGTGATAAATGCAGTTTGTATTTATATGATGGCCGTTATACACATAATGATAATGGTCAATTAACTATTTTTAAAAGATTGATTACTATTTCCAGCCCGCAAAGTTATGAAAAGAAAATAATTAGTGAAGTTTATTGGATGGAAAGAGGTCGCGTTCATACATTTACTTTAGAAAGCCATATAACTGATTGGTAAATTTTTATGAGAAATTATAACAATAATTTAGGTTTTACCTTAATGGAAGTTCTGGTCGCAACCAGTATTTTTGCTATTATTTCTTTAGCCAGTTTGTCAATTTACACTGCAATTTTGACTAGCGGTCAAAAAACAACTGCTTTAACTCGCATTCAAAGTGAGACTCAATTTATTATGCAGGTTTTAGCTAAAAAAGTGCGCACATCGCGAGTTGATTATAATTATTATGAAACTCATCCAATAAATAATACAACTGGTAATAATGATTTAGTTTTAATTGATAATGTTGGCGATGAATTTATTTTTTCATTAGACGAAATTAATTCAACTATTAAAGTTTCAGTTAATGATGGCGCAGAAAAAATTATTCCATCAGCAAATGTAAATATTGATGATTTAAAATTTTATATTAATCCAACTAATAATCCTTATTCATTAGACGCGCCACCAAGTTCCCAGCCTTATGTAACAATTGTGATGACAGTGTCTTCGTCTAAAGGTCGCCAAAGCGCCAGCTTAACAGTTCAGCAAACAGTGCCGCAACGCTCTGCTTTAACTTTATGACCTATAAAACCAAAATCAAAAAAAATCAACAAGGCATCGCTGTCCTACTCGCTGTTTTAATTTTGTCATCTTTAACTATTATTGTGTTGGCTGTTTCAGATGTGGTTTTGCGCGTTGGCCGTTCATCACGACAGATTGGTTATTCAGAAATCGCATATTATTCTGCTGAAGCTGGTATTGAAAATGCGCTTTATCAAATTGAAAAAAACCAAACAGTAGTTGGTTTAAATAATGGCGCAGGCAGTTTGAGTGACATTGAAGGAGCAATTTGGAGTTTAGAACTGGAACCAATTATTGCTGACACAAATCCTTACCAAGTCAGTTTAGCTGATGGAGAATCATTTCAGTTAGAATTAAATTTTCAAGATAGTGATGATGATTTAAATTATCCAAGCAATATTCAAGTAAGCTGGACTGGTAGCGCAGAAGCGATTTTATTAAAAGCTAATGGCGAGCAAACCAAAGAGATAGATGATTTTATTTTGAATGATTTGAAAAATAATTTGTATGTTTTAAGAGTTTCAAATTCCAGTGGCAGCGCAGTGGTTTTAAGTTTAGATGTTGCCAGTGGAAATTTACCAATTGGCATTAAGTTAACTGCTACTGGTGTTTATAAAGAAGAGCAAAGAAAAATAGAAGTTCAGCGCGCAAACTGGCAGATATATTAAAAGATTAATAAACAAATATATGCTAAGATTTTACAACACATTAACACGAAAAAAAGAAGTTTTCACGCCTTTGGAGAATAAAACAGTTAAAATATATACTTGTGGTCCCACAGTATATAATTATGCGCATATTGGAAATTTGAGCTCTTATTTATTCGCGGATTTATTAAAAAGATATTTAAGATATTCAGATTATAAAGTTTTAGATGTGATGAATGTAACAGATGTTGATGATAAAACCATTAAGGCGTCGCAAGAAAATAATGTATCATTAGAAAAATATACTTCTTTTTTTGTTAATGTATTTTTGGATGATTGTAAAAAATTAAACATTATAAAACCGCAAATTTTATGTAAGGCAACAGAACATATTAAAGATATGATTAGTTTGATACAGAAATTAATTGACAAAGGTTATGCTTACAAAGCTGTTGACGGATCTGTTTATTATAAAATTGCTAATTTTAAAGATTATGGTAAGTTTGCTGGATTTAAAAAAGAACAATTAAAAATAGGAGCAAGCAATATGATTAATAGAGACGAATATAAAAAAGAAGAAGCCTCTGATTTTGTTTTATGGAAAAAATGGAGTGAAAAAGATGGAGACATTTATTGGGATTCGCCATTTAATAAAGGCAGACCTGGTTGGCATATTGAATGTTCAGCAATGAGTATGAAATATTTAGGTGATACATTTGATATTCATACAGGAGCAATTGATTTAATATTTCCTCATCACCAAAACGAAATAGCGCAAAGTGAAGGAGCAACAGGAAAACAATTTGTTCGTTTTTGGCTGCATAGAGGTTTTTTAAAAATTAATAATGAAAGGATGGCAAAAAGTTTAGGGAATATATATACCTTAGAAGATATTTTAAAAAAAGTGTCAGACCCCCTTGCTTTTAGATATTTAATTTTGACAAATCGTTATAGGCTTAGTTTGAATTTTAATTTTGAATCACTGCAAGCATCCTTAAATGCTTTAAATAAACTTCGGTCTTTTATTAGGCAAATTTCTGGACAAAGAATTTCTAATAATGACAGTAAGCAGAACTTGCAAGTAATTAATGAGTATATAGAAAAAGCAAGAGCTAATTTTAAAAATTTTATGGATAATGATTTAGACACTCCAAAAGCAATAGCTGATTTTTTTCATTTTGTAAGCAAAATAAATAAATTAATGAATAAAAAAATGATAGGGAAGAAGGGTTCAGAGTTAATCTTGAGTTTTGTTAATAAGATAAATCAAGTTTGGGGTTTTTTAGAGCCAAAAGAGATGGGAATTGATAAGGAATTAAAAGATAAGATTGGATATTTAATTAAAATTCGCGATAAATATAGAGCTAATAAAGAATGGGGCAAGGCTGATGATGTTAGAGAAAAATTAAATAAAATGGGAGTAATTATTAAAGATACAAAAGATTCAAGCGCCTGGTCCTTGCATAAGTTTTGATTATTTCATCAAAGTTGTCATTTGAACTTGATTTGACTCTGTGTTTGTAACCACATATAGCGCATTTGTAGTAAATAATATATTCACTGTTTTTGGTTTCCACACCAACTGGCTCCATCATCCCGTTGCATTTTGCTTTTCTATCTCCAGGATTTATATCTACATGTTTGGACCACAAACATTTTGAACAATGGTCAGTATAGCCAGTTCCTTTAACAGAAGTTCCACAGCGACTGCAAAGAAAATTTTCTATTTTTCTTTTAAATTTTTTTTGTGGCATATAAAATTTATTTCTTAGCTTAATTTATTTTAAGTATAATTTATTTGTTTTTTAAAATCAAGGATACTATTCTCTTTTGTGAATTGTTAAAAATTAGAAACCGTTAATGTCATCTAAAAATAACATAAATTAACGGTTTTTTGACAATAAATCGTTAATTTGCTATAATAAATATATGGCAACAACAAATATGATAAAAAATAAGATAAAAGAGCTAAAAGCCGAGTATAACAGGCTTTCTTTAGGCAAAAAATCTCTTTTAGATATTATTGATGAAACAGAACTTTCTGAAAATGTTTTTAATTCAAACGCAATTGAGAATTCAACTTTAAGCCTAAAAGAAACAGAGAAAATTTTA
>CAYNCE010000010.1:0-7821 GCA_964395855.1 uncultured Gammaproteobacteria bacterium
TTTGGGCTATAATTTCTCAACTTTAACTCATCTTTGGTTTCATTTAAATATTTTTCAAAATCAAATTGCATATATTTAATTAATTAGTTATAATTAAAACACTAACAAAATTAACGAAATAGTAGATAAAACAATTATACCATTATTCGCATAAAGTACAAATTAAGGGTTATTATATGAAAACAATACGCATAATAACCAGTTATATGAAATAAATTTTATATATTTTTTTAGATTTTTTTAAAAAGGTTAGAGATTTGATTTTTAATTTTCATTATTAACACCATACAACACAATATCAATATGCAAATTGTTCCAAGATTACTATTAATAAACCCTGCCTTTGCGCGAAAAATAAATGGTCAAACACCTTTAAATTTAGCTTACTTAGCTAGTGCTGTTGAAAAAGAAGCGAACACTAAAATTATTGATTTAAATGTTGAGCCACAAAATAATTTGTACAAATTATTAACAAACTTTAAACCCACACATGTTGGCATAACAAGATATACTCCAAATAATATTGACTCTCTAAAAATTTTAAAAGAAATAAAAGAAAAATATCCAAACATAATTACAATAACAGGAGGTCCCCATGAAATTTTTAGAGGTGATATCACTAAAATGTTAAATCCATGGATAGATTATGTTGTAAGAGACAGAAACGGCGAAGAATCTTTATTGAAAATTGTGGCAGGCAACGAAAAAATGAAGCTTGATTGGAAAAAATTATTCCCAGCCTATCATTTATTAAACATGAAAGAAAAAAGTTATAGATTCCATTCCGAAATTTTTCCAGGAAAAAAGATGTTGCAATATATGTCTGCAAGGGGCTGTCCATTGAATTGCAATTTTTGCCCCAGTGGAAATTATGAACCGAAAGATATTGAAGTAGTTATTGAACATCTAAAAAAAATAATTAATATGGGATATGGAGCAGTGTTTTTTAATGATGTTAATTTTGCTGCAATTACAGAAAGAACGAAAAAACTCATGAAAAATATAATAAAAGAAGGTTTACCAGAAAAATTAGAATGGGGTTGTCAGACTACAGCAAACGATTTCCTAGAAGATACTTTAATAGAGCTAATGGCACAAGCTGGATGCAACTACATAACATATTCTTTAGAAAATGTTTCAAAAAAAGGATTGAAAATAATAAATAAAAAAATAAACCCCAAAACCGTTACACACAAGTGTAAAATCGCAAAAGAAGTTGGGATGAAAATAGGTTTATATGTAATGTTTGGTATCCACAATGACGAAAAAGAGGATTTTTATTGGGTTAAAAAAACTCTAGATAAAATAGCAAAAATAAAACCAAATTATGTTTCTTACTCTATATTGGCTGACTATCCTAATTCCAATCCCGCTTTACCCTATGAAACCAAAAAGTTTGGAACAGAGAATATCTGGAAATTTTTTGATGAGGGATGCGCTTACCATCCTCATTGTAGCGTTGAATATGCAGAAGAAATTAAAAAAGAAATTCTAAAACGGCACAATTCTGATTTAAAAATTATTAAAATATTCTAAAGCAATTTTAAATCAATATGAAATTTGATTGGTACAATAAATATTATGATAAATATATAGACAAAATCTGTCCTGATTATGAATTAATGCTGAATAAACTTACAATAAGTATACATGTTAAGGATATTAAGAATAGCAAGATAAAAGAACTAGGATGTGGAACTGGAAAGTTAACAATGAGGTTAGCAAAAAATTTTTCAAAGATTAAAATATATGCATTTGATAATGACAAAAATCAATTAGCCAAAGCGCAATTAAAATTCAAAAAATATAATTATAATAATGTAATTTTTAAAAGACAAGATATCAGAGACATAAAATTTGGAAAAGAGGATGTGGTTATTAGTTCTTTACTTTTTCACCTTTTGCTTCCAGACAATAGAAAAAATATTTTTAAAAAATTGAGTGATTCAAATATTAAATCTATTTACATTTTTGATAGAGTAAAAGGGGAATCATTGCAAAAAGAAAAAAAATATAAAATATATTTTAAAAAAAACTTAAAAAACAATAAATTACCTACTAAACTTGCAAATGATCTAATCAAAGAAACTAATTTAAACAAACCAGACAAATTGAGTGAGCAGAAAAAGTTTTTTGAGTCAAAAGGTTATCAGTTAAAAATAATTTTTCAAAATCCTAATCACGGATTTAAGGTTTATTCCTACAGTAAAATCAGATAAGATAATCTTTATTTTTAGCCGTGACAAAATCAAATTTCTTTTTATTAATATAAGAAAAAAATCTAAAAAATATATAAAATTTTCATCACATAACAAGGAATATCTGGTTCAAAAATTTTGCATTTATTAGAATAATAATGAGTGCAAAACTTTTTCACCCATATTTTTGTCCCTTTTCTATTGATTAAGAATAATATTGAAGCGGAACAAAAACATCAGATATTCCTAAACATTAGGCGTAATCAGAAGTCGGCTTTCCCCCACCCACTCTTTAATAGGAGCGCGCGCTTTTAGAAAGATTTAATAAATTGAACAAATTAAACCATAATATGAACATCCATAAATACATGAAAGAAACAGCCAAAGAAGTAGATAAGTATACTTTAGAATTTTTAGATAAATTAAAAAAAGAAGATAAAAATCTCCCCTCTGAAATTGTTGCCCACCTTCCACAATTAAGAATGAGTTTGCATGGCACACCAAAACTTCGTTCTGTTTTAGGAAGGTTGATTTATGAATCAATAAAATCAAAAGGAAACTGGAAAGAGATACTGCCTATTTTATCTGCTATAGAATTATATTCAATTTCCACTTATGTTTTAGATGATATTTTTGATAATCAACCTGTCAGGCAAAATGATTCAGCAACTTGGAAAAAATATGGCTTAAATAATGCTATCATCGCAGGTATTTTACAAAGAGATATAGCAGTAAAATTTTTTTATAACTTAGATACATCCGAAGAAAAATTATTTAAAATTATTAAGTTGTTTGAACAGGCAGATTATTCATTGTATATTGGTCAGTATTTAAATGAAAAAATGATCTCTAAGATAAATGAAAAATATTATTTAGAGAGGACTTCTCTTCTTGGATCTGAAAATCCTGTAATGTGCAAGATGATAGGAATATTTTGCGATAGTCCAGAAAAGAAATTAGATATTTTAGAAAAAATTGGAAGGTTTTTTGTTTTAAATGCTATGATGCGAAATGATTTTACAAATTATATTTCTGAAAAAATAAAAGATAAAAGCACAACAACTGCATTGAAAGGAAAAACATTTGAAGATATAAGAAAGGGGCTTTGGACATATCCAATAATTCATTTTTTCAGTAAAAGTTCTGCAAAACAAAAAGATAAAGATTTTCTGCTTGGGGTTTTGGGTAATTGGGAAGCAACAGAAAACGATTTATTGAGAGCAGTTAACTTGCTTATAAAATATGGTTCAATAAAATCTTTCGTTGATTTTATAATAAAACATAAAAAAGAAGCGATTGTTTATGTTAAAAATAATTTTAAAGACAAAAAAACAATAAATAATTTTGATTCTTTTTTTCAACTATTTGAAAATGTAAAAACATATTATAATTTAATGAAAAAAATTGATTATTCTATTGCGCGCGCTTAAAATATAAATGTGGCATCCCTCCGCCGCCGACTTCTGACTTCTTCGCTTCGCTCCGACCACGCCTTGCAGGCTCTCGCTTCTCGCTCCATTTCATTCCGCTCGGGACGCCTAACAGCGATTATCTGGAATTTTCCTGCCGAAAATTCCCAAATTCTGCTACGCAGAACTTCAGATAATCGCGATGTTATATGAAATACATGTTTTCCTTTTGGGGCTATCGCCCCAGCTCTTAAAAAGAATCTGATTTTGTTTTTCTTTTATTATAGAGGGGGATAATATGGTGTTTTCTTTCGCTCCGCTACGAAAACGATTTATTTATAAACTTATAAATTTTAATTATGGCGAATTTGCCATAATAAAAAGCAAGGCTGGTTTAAACAACTATAAAATAAGCGTTAAAGAATGGGTTGAAAAAACCAACGCCATCGGGCTGAAGGCGACAACCGGAAGATAAAGAAAAACTTATCCCACATGAGCTAACCAAAACTCAAGTCAACATGAAATACGCCAGTGAAGCGGATTTACTTAATGTCGCCTTATTTGGAATGACTGCCAAAACATGGCGAGACAAAAATTCAAAACTAAAAGGCAACATCAGAGACCATGCTTCAATTGAACAATTAGTAGTTTTGTCTAACCTTGAGAGCATAAATGCTTTATTAATTCGTGATGGAATATCTCAAAAAGACAGAATTCAAAAATTAAACAGCGCAGCAATTATGCAAATGAAATCACTTTTAACTGATAATGAAACAAAAAAGATAGAATCGCCAAAATAAAAATTCTTCAACAATACATTTGTGTTAAGAGTAATATATAAACAAGAAGACAATTTCTAAATAATAAATTAAACTAAAACCAAATAATTTAAAAATCAAAAACTTGGAGGTTCAAAATGACAAAAGAAAAATTTTTTGAAATTGCATATAAACAAAGTTGGCAGATTTTTTACTGCTTCACCAATAATTTCTAATCTTCGAATAACCGCGTCTTGGATTGTTGTTAAGGTGTAAAAATCTTTTTCTGTTAATTTATTCATATTTCTTTCAATTTCTTCAATACTTTCTAAAATGTGCTCTAAAAAAATTTCAGGATCTTTTTTCATAGATTATATGCTGCTCGTTTAGGATGATATCTTTTAAACGAGGATAAATTCCATTATATGTTAAAATATCTACTTTTTTATTAAGTTTTTTTTCTAAGGCAAATTTTAATCTAACTAAATCTAAAAGTGTTTGATCTTTTTTTAAATCAACTAAAATATCAATATCGCTATTTTTTTTTGTTTCATTCCTAACCACAGAACCAAAAAGGGCTGCCTTAGTAACTCCTTGGCGTTTTAAAATTGGCATAATTTGTTTCTTGATATTTTGAACTGTCATATTTAAATTATATCATAAAATAAAAAAAAGGTAAACATGCAACGTACTTACGTCGTAAGTACGTGGCTTATATTATCTATTTGTCAAATAAAATTCTTCTTTTGAAACCAAATTTATAAAAACAGAAACAACTGCTCCTAAAACAAAAATCCAAACAATATCTATTCCCAACCAAAGTAAAACTAAAGCTAAAATCACCATAATTACTCGTCCAATATTTAAAGTTATTTCACGCAAAATTGTGAATTCATCAATATAGTGTCCTTCGTCAGCCGCAATTTCATACATTAAAACATCAAATGGTGTGCGCATTAAAATTCCAGTAAAATTATGATATACGCCAACTAAAAAAATATGCAAACCAGAAAAAACAAATGCCTTAAAAACCCAACCTAACCCGTGCAGGACACTGCCAACTTTCATTAATTTATTTTTATTAAATTTATCAGTTGCTTCACCTGTAATATATTGCATTAGGCAAGAAATCAAAACTACAGCTGCTGAAATTAAACCAATTTCTAAATATTGTCCTTTAAGAATTATAAAAATAAAAATTGGCCAAATTAAAGCGCCAATATATGACTGAAAACCATCAGACGCATAAGCTAAATTTGTTTTAATATGTTTTTTACTAAAAAGTTTTTTAAATGTTTCAAAATATTTAAATGAATAATTTTCACGAGTATGCGGAATAAAAAATATTGGAAAAAATGAAATAATTAAAATAACAATTGCGATTAAAAACAAGACTGAAAAACCAAATTTAACAATTACAAAAGCTGAAAAAATTGGCAAAACAATTCCCAAAAATGATACTACAATTGTTAAAAAACTCATTTGTCTAGCGCGATGATGTTTATTAACAAAACGAGAAAAATCAATATGATAAGGAATCCAATAAAAAAGTCTATTTATTAAAGCAACTAAAATTAAAATAACAATTAAACTCCAGACTATTTTATTTGCTTGAGATAAAAAATAAAAAGCGATGTAATAGTTAACTAAAAATATAGCGCCAATCGCCATAAAAATATGCATACTTTTTTTGCCTAAAAGTTTTGCCCATAATGGAACAAACAAAATATAAAGCAAACAAATTGAGCCGTAAAAGATTAAAGCAAATTCTAGACTTCCACTAATCACAAATATAAAAATAGGTCCAAACATTCCTACTAAACTTCCTCCAATGTCCTGCGCAATTTTATGCAAATACAAACTTTTAAGCCCAGCTGAAAGTTTTTCTTGTTTTTGAATTTTAGAAAAAATATTCATTGATTAATTATAGCATAAAAAAAAGAACCCCGCCTCTCGCGAGAGGCGGGGTTCCTACAAATTACTCTTAAACCACAATACTCACCAATTTACTTTTTATATAAATAATTTTTTTTGGTTCTTTATTTTCCAGCCATTTTTGTACCTTTTCAGAATCTAAAGCTTTATTTTTTGCTTCATCTTCAGAAATATTTGCATCAACAATAATTTTATCCCGCACTTTTCCATTAACCTGAATGACTAATTCTATTTCATCTGCCTGAATTAAATTTTCATCATATTCTGGCCATTTTTCAAATGCTAATGTTTTATCATTGCCAAGTTGTGACCAAAGTTCTTCACAAAGATGCGGGGCAAATGGAGACAAAAGAGTAATGAGTAATGAGTAATGAGTAATGAGTAAACTTTTTTGTTTCTCAATTTCGTTCACAAGAATCATAAGCTGCGAAATAGCTGTGTTAAAATGAAAATTTTCAATATCTTCTGTAACTTTTTTAATTGTTTGATGAAGTATTCTTGTTAAATTTTTATTTTCTATATTTTGATCTGTTATTTTTTCTTGTAAATTCCAAACTTTATTTAAAAATCTTTTAACGCCAATTATCCCTTTATCACTCCAAGACCCGCCATCTTCAAATGGAGCTAAAAACAAAACATAAGTTCTAAAAACATCTGCTCCATATTTTTTAATATAATCATCTGGAGTTACTGAATTACCTTTTGATTTTGACATTTTGCTTCCATCTTCCGCTAAAATCATTCCCTGATGATTAAGTTTTGTAAATGGTTCATCAAAATTTATATATCCTTTGTCAAACAAAACTTTAGTAATAAACCTTGAATACAATAAATGCATAACTGCGTGCTCTGCGCCGCCGCAATATTGATCAACTGGCAGCCACTTGTCTGCTAATTTTTTATCAAATGCTTTATCATCTAAATTTGGACTTAAAAATCTTAAAAAATACCAAGACGAGCAAACAAAAGTATCCATTGTTTCAGTTGAGCGTTTTGCTGAACCACCACATTTTGGACATTTAACATTTACAAATTCTTCTGACCTTGCTAAAGGTGATTCGCCTTCACTTGTTGGTTTAAAATCTTTTAATTCAGGTAATTTAACTGGCAAATTTTTTTCTTCAACTAACACCTCTCCACAGTCTGGGCAATAAATAATCGGAATCGGCGCGCCCCAATATCGCTGGCGGGAAATCAACCAGTCGCGGAGTTTATAATTCACAGTTTTTTTGCCTAATTTTTTGGCTTCAAGCCAAGTGATAATTTTTACAATCGCATCTTTTGGTTTTAATTTATTTAAAAATTCTGAATTAATATTAACACCCTCACCACAAAAACATTTGTCAACTAATATTTGAGATTTGGAATTTGTCCCGAGTACTCGGGATTGAGATTTATTTGTTTCTTGTATCTTGTTTCTTGTATCTTGTTTAATGACCTCTATAATTTGTAATCCATATTTTACTGCAAATTCAAAATCCCGTTCATCGTGCGCTGGCACAGCCATAATCGCGCCAGTGC
>CAYNCE010000010.1:7921-15212 GCA_964395855.1 uncultured Gammaproteobacteria bacterium
GCAAATTCAAAATCCCGTTCATCGTGCGCTGGCACAGCCATAATCGCGCCAGTGCCGTAATTCATCAGGACATAATCTGCGACAAAAATCGGAATTTCTTTTTTATTAACTGGATTAATTGCTTTAATGCCTTTCAACTCTACCCCAGATTTATCTTTATTCAAATCAGTCCGTTCAAGTTCTGATTTTGATTGAGATTTTTTAATATATTTTTCAACTTCATTGTAATTTGAAATTTGAAATTTGAAATTTGAAATTAATTTATGTTCTGGAGCAACAACCATAAAAGTCGCGCCAAATAAAGTATCCGGACGCGTAGTAAATACTTCTAAATAATTTTGATTATCTGTGCCATAAATTGGAAATTTGATTAAAGCTCCTTCACTCCTCCCAATCCAATTCTTCTGCATAGTTATAGTTTTTTTAGGCCAATTGATTTTATTGTGATCTTTTAATAATCTATCAGCATAATCTGTAATCTTAAAAAACCATTGTTTTAAATTTTTTTGAATCACTTCAAAATCACACCGCTCGCATTTTCCTGAAACAACTTGTTCATTTGCTAAAACAGTTTTGCAAGATGGACACCAATTAACTGGCGCTTCTGCTTGATAAGCTAGACCAGCTTTGTACAAAACAGAAAAAATCCATTGAGTCCATTTATAATATTCAGGCGATGAAGTATCAATTTCTTTTGACCAATCATACATTAAACCTAATTCCTTAAGTTGCTGTTTTGAATAATCAATATTCTTTCTAGTACTTTCAGCAGGATGAACACCTGTTTTAATCGCGTAATTTTCCGCTGGCAAACCAAAAGCGTCAGCTCCCATTGGCTGAAAAACATTAAAACCTTTCATTCTTTTATAACGACCAAAAACATCCGACCCGGTAAAATTGTATCCATGACCAATATGAATTTTATCACCAGAAGGATAATAAAACATAACTAAATTATAAAATTTAATTTTAGTTTTATCTTCTAAATCACAAAAGTTAGTTTTATTATTTTCCCAATATTTTTGCCATTTTTGTTCTATTGTTTTATGGTTATATTCTTGCATAGCTTTACTTTATCCTATTTTACTCAATTTGACAACTATGCTAAACTATATTTATTAAATCTTTTTAAATAAAGCATATAAAATATAATTTAAAACAATATTTAATCATCTTACTCTCTTCTCTGTTGCGCAGTGGGGTTTTTTTATTTAAAAAAATCAGCCAAATATTTTTAATCTTAATCAATCCTTTGCAAAAAATATTTTATTTTATTTTTAAAAAAATAATTCTGCCATTATATAACCTGCTTTACTCTTTCAAAAAAAAACTTCAGTCTGAAACTGAAAATAGTTCAGATAACAAAATCATTTTGCTTTTAGCTAATCGCCATTTAATTTACACTTTAGCAATTATATTATCAGCCGGAATTTTAATTAACAATTTTACAATTTCAAGCGCCGCAGCTGAAGATCTTGGTAAAAAAAGCTTGCTTTACAAAATCGTTCAAGGAGATGAATTTGAAGAAATCATTGAAGAAAAAAGTGTTATTATTGAAAAAAGTACTAAAGAAAATCCTGACATAAAGCAGGATTTAGCCACATCTTCTGAAACATTAGAAACTACTAGTTTAAATATTGAAAAAACAACTTTAACTCTAACTGAAAAACCGCGTGAGATTGATGTGTCTAACTTGCAAGAAACTACAGTAGCTCAAGGTTTGGCTGCTGAAACAATTTCCAAAACAGGTTCCATTGCCACACTTTCCGCGCCTAAACCTAAATCTGAAATTTTAAAATATGCGGTGGAATCAGGCGACACAGTTTCCAGCATCGCTAAAAAATTCCAAATTTCAATTAACACAATTTTATGGGCTAATGATTTAAGCGGGTTAAGCATTATTCGTCCAAGCGATAAATTAACTATTTTACCAATCAGTGGAGTAGTGCACAAAGTAAAAAAAGACGACACTATTTCAGCTATTGCTAAAAAATATAATGTTGAACAAGATGCTATTTTAAGCTACAACCAATTGGTTAATAATGATCAATTATCAATTGGCCAAGTTTTAATTGTCCCAGACGGTGAAATCCAACAAATTTATCAGCGTACTCCTAGTGGTTTTGCTTCAGTCTTTAAACCACCTTCGTCACAAAAAAAAGCTGGCGGATTTATTTGGCCAACAGTTTCACGCTCTATCACCCAATATTATCATTGGCGCCATAACGCAATTGATATTGGCGCTAAAACCGGCTCACCCATATATGCTTCAATGGCTGGCAAGATTATTAAAGCTGGCTGGAGCGAAGGTTATGGTTATAATGTGATTATTGATCACGGCGGTGGCAAAAAAACCTTATACGCCCATTTATCAAAAATTTATGCGCAAAACAATGATCAGATTACTCAAGGTTCTGTGATTGGCGCGATTGGTTCAACTGGCTGGTCAACTGGTCCGCATTTGCATTTTGAAATAATAATTAATGGCACAAAAGTAAATCCATTAAGTTATTTGTAATTTTACCCCACTACTCTAAACACTTCTTCCAAACTAGTTATGCCCTGCATTGCTTTTAAAATTCCATCCTGCGCCATAGTAATCATTCCATTTTTTTGCGCAATTCCGCGAATTTTGTATTCAGAAACTTCACTAGATAAAATTATTTCTTCAATCTCTTTACTCATCTCAAACATTTCAAACACACCTATTCTACCATTATAACCTAACTTATTGCATTCCTCACAACCCACTGCTTTATAAAAATTTACATCATTTAAATCCCTAATTTCTAATTTCTGATTTCTAATTCCTGATTCATCTAAACTTTGTAAAATATTATTAATTTTATCTTTAGCATTATCATCCAGCTCAATTTTTTCTTTACATTTCTCACACAGCTTGCGCACCAAACGCTGGGCAACTATTAAATTCAAAGCTGGCGCTAATAGATATGGTTTAGCTCCCATTGCTAAAAATCTAGGAATCGCGCCAGCCGCGTCATTAGTATGCAAAGTTGATAAAACTAAATGACCAGTCAAAGCCGCGTTCAAAGCAATATCAACTGTTTCTAAATCACGCATCTCTCCCACTAATATTATATCAGGATCTTGACGCACAATTGAACGCAAACCTTTAGCAAAAGTATATTCTTTGCTCTCATTTATCTGCGATTGATTAACACCTTTAACTTCATATTCAATAGGGTCTTCAATTGTAATTATTTTTGTTTCCGAATCATTTAATTTATTCAGGACACCATACAAAGTTGTTGTTTTGCCTGAACCAGTTGGTCCGGTTGTAATAATCATCCCGTTTGGTCGTTTTATCTGGCGTTGCAACATTTCAAAAGCTTGCTGATTTAATCCTAAATCTCCCATTTTTAAGTTTGCCATCTTAGACAACAACAAACGAAGGACAACTGATTCGCCATAAGCTGTAGGCAAGGTTGAAACACGCACATCAATTTTGTCATCAGTTGTTTGAATTGAAAAACGCCCATCTTGTGGTCTAGCTTCTATATTCAATTTTAAGCCAGACAAAAGTTTTAAACGAGAAATTAAATTTTGCCAAATTGATTTTTCTAAAACAGCAGCAGTATGCAATACTCCATCAATACGATAACGCAACTTTATTCCATCTACTTCAGCTTCAATATGAATGTCAGATGAATTGGTTTTTAATCCAGCCGCAACCACAACAGCCACCAACTCTGTGGTTGAAGCTGATGAAATCAAATTTGCGACTTCTTCTAAAGAACTTAATTTGTTAGAAAATTTTTCCAAATCATCTGGCTCTATTTCAACGCCACCCGTGGTTTTTTTAATTTTTGGCGCTGCTTCATACTGTTTTAATACTTCAGCAAAACTATTTTCAGAAGTTAAAAACATTTCAACTGGAATTTTTAAACGTTCTTCAAATTCTTTTTGCAAAGCTGAAATTTCCTCTGCTAAAGTTTTTAAAGTTGCCAAACGAGCTGTTTTGTGAGGAGCGTAATAAAAACAAACTACTTTTTTTTCTTTAACTTCTTGCAAAGGAATGCGCTGTAAAACATCAGATGGAACAGGGATGCCTTTTAAATCAACAAAACCAAATCCCATTTGCTGGGCTTTATTTTTTAATTGCTCATCCATTTCTTTTTGTTTCATTTCTTGCATTTTAATATCTAAAGCTTTGCCAGTATCTAATAAATCTAAATGCTGGTTATCCGCTTCACTTTCAACATTGCCAATTTTGTCGCTGCCATCTGCATCACCACGACTTTGTTTGTTTTCTGAAATTAAATCATTAATGTTTTTCATATTTTTATTTTACACTATTTTTAAAATTGAGTAAAACACAAAAACAGTCCCGATTATTCAGAACTGCTTTTTTTATATTTTTATAAGTGGTAAAACAACGGGATCCCATCACTTCTAATCCCGAGTACTCGGTACTAAAGGTCGTTCGGGATGACATTATTTTTCTTTCTCATTGCCAAGCCGCTGATAAATCTAGCGATTTTAGAATAAACTTGACTGGAAGTTAATTTATCAAACAACAACACCCAACAAGTCATTTGATAAGTTGAAAGCAATGCGCCAATCCAAAATAAAACTAAAATCAAAGTCGCAAAAACAATTATTGTGGCTACCATTAAAAAGCCCTGAACTTGAATAGCATAGAATAAATATAATAATAAAGAAAGTGGAATAGCTAAAATAATTGCCACAATTACCATTGCTAACCCGGCTAAAATACTAACAAAGAAAAGTAAAATCGCCATTTCAATTGAAACCACCCAATTTTTAATAAATAAATTCCAACCATTTTTTAAGGATTCTTTAACTTTTTGCTTATTTAAAACTACAAAAATAATCGCGTATTTAATCACAAAAGAAATAATTATTGCTAATGGAATTAAAATTATAAAAGATAAAAGGATAAATAAAAATTGCGCTGTGGAACTTGTTGATTTTAAATACAACCAAGCTAAAGGCGCTCCTAAAACAAACATTAAACCAAATATAATTAACTTGCCAATTACATTTAAACCAAGCACTTGCCAAAAATTCTGCCTACCTGCTTTAAAACAAGAGCTGAAATTAGATATTTGCTTGCGATATTCTTTATCAGCGCCAAAAATTAAACCAGCTTGTGAAGTAATAGCCAGCCATAAAATAAATAAAAACAAAGCAACTAAAATCAATAACAAAACCAAAACACCTGCATTAAAATTAGCAAACATTTCTGATAAACGGCTGAACAAGGTACCTATTAATCCATTGGAATACAAATCCTTTAAGCTGAATAATGAATCTGTTTGTTTTCCCACACTTGAAAAATTATTAATTGCCAAATTAACTTCTCCGCTGTTGGAAACTAAAACAGCAAAAAAACCAAAGAACCATAAATACTTAGCTCTCCATAAAATTTGCCAAGCGATTTTTAAAATAGGACGATAGATGGGGATCATAAAATTGTAATTAATTATTATTTACTATATTTTCAAATTCTTCTTTTTCCAATGTTTCTTTCTCCATTAACTTATCCACTATTCTTTTTAATGTATCTTTCTCTTTTATAATTATACCATAAGCAGTATCATACGCGCCAGCAAGCAAACCTGAAACTTCTTCATCAATCAATTCAGCTGTTTTTTCTGAATAATCTTTTTGTTCTGAAATTTCTCTTCCTAAAAATATGAGTTCTTCTTTTTCACCAAAAGTTCGCGGTCCCATTTTATCACTCATCCCATATTCTGTGACTAGCTTACGCGCTATTTTAGTAGCCCGGCGCAAATCAGAAGTGGCTCCTGTTGTAACCTCTTTAAAAATTTCTTTTTCAGTTGCATGACCAGCCAAAAGCACAGCCATCTCTGCCAAAAAGTAAGATTTAGAATGCATGTGCGCATCTCTTTCTGGCACTTTTAAAGTATAACCACTAGCTTGTCCGCGAGCAATAATTGAAACTTTTTGCACTGGGTCTGAATGTTCTGATTCATGGGCAACTAACGCATGACCAGCTTCATGATAAGCGGTAATTTCTTTTTCTTTGTCTAACAAAACCCGGGACTTGCGTTCTGGACCCAACATTACTTTTTCAATGCTTTCAAAAATTTCTGGCATTTTAATTTTTTTCTTGTTATTTTTGGCTGTTAAAATAGCTGCTTCATTCATTAAATTAGCTAAGTCAGCTCCAGAAAAACCAGGCGTGCGTTCAGCCACTCTTTTTAGATCAGTTTCTTTGGCTAGTGGTTTATCAGTTGCATGAATTTTTAAAATTTCAAGACGTTCATTTAAATCCGGCAAATCAAAAGTCACCCTGCGATCAAACCTGCCTGGGCGCAAAAGCGCCGCATCTAAAACATCTGGGCGATTAGTCGCAGCTAAAACAATCACTCCGGAATTTGGTTCAAAGCCATCCATTTCAACTAAAATTTGATTTAAAGTTTGCTCCCGCTCATCATGCGAGCCGCCTAAACCAGCTCCTCGCTGGCGGCCAATAGCATCCAGCTCATCTATAAAAACTATACAAGGAGCATTTTTTTTAGCTTTTTGAAATAAGGAACGCACACGCGAAGCGCCAACACCTACAAACATCTCTACAAATTCTGAACCTGATACATGAAAAAATGGAACCCCTGCTTCACCAGAAACAGCTCGCGCCATTAAAGTCTTTCCTGTTCCTGGAGGACCAAGCAATAAAACACCTTTTGGAATTTTTGCTCCAACATCACTAAATTTTTTAGAATTTTTCAAAAAATCCACCACCTCAATTAATTCATCTTTAGCTTCTTTAGCGCCAGCCACATTAGCAAAAGTAATTTTTTCTTTTTTCTCGCCTTTTTTTCCTGGCTCATTAGCATTGGTTTGACCAAAATTCATTGCGCGATTATTAATATTTTGCGCTTGGCGTGAAAGTAAAAAAATAAAACCCAAGATAAAAAAAAGAGGTATCAAAAACGGCAACAAACCGCTAAGCCAATATTCAAATCCTGATTTGCCTTGGACTTTAATATTAATCTGTCCAGATTTTTCAGTGGGCACATTATAATTATCCAATAAAGTTGATAAAGACTCTGTTGATTCTTTAAAAGTTTTTAATTGCTGACCATTGCGCAATAAAATTTCTAATTCATCGCCTTTAACTGTGATTTCAGCTACTTGTTCATTATTAATTTTTTCAATCACCTGCCCAATACCAACTTCTTCTATCTTATCTTTTTCAGGATTATCATACAGCGAAAACAGCCCTGCCATTATAATAAAAACCATGAGGATGATGAATAGGTTTTTGAAAAGGTTTTTCATA
>CAYNCE010000010.1:15312-17533 GCA_964395855.1 uncultured Gammaproteobacteria bacterium
CCCATTCTGTGCTCTTCAGGTTCAATTGATAAAATAACAAATTCATATTCTTCCCCTGTTTTAACAATATCCTCAGCTTTATCAATTTTATTTTCTGATAATTCTGAAATATGCGCTAAGCCGTGAATGTCTTTATCAATTTCAACAAACGCGCCAAATTTGTCATATTTCAAAACCTTTCCTTTAACAGTTTGCCCAACTTCATATTTTTCAACTGCCTTTTTCCATGGATCATCCTGTATTTTTTTAGCTGATAATGTGACACGGTCATTTTCAATACTAATAATTTGCGCTTTTAATTTATCACCGACTTTGAACAAATCTCTTGGATGTTCAATTCTTTGCCAAGCCAATTCTGAAATATGAATCAAACCCTCTAACCCTGAGTCCTCGGGACCAAACTCAACAAACACACCAAAATCAACAATACCATTAACTATTGCATCCACCACATCGCCCACTTTGTATTTATCCAGCTCTTGTTTTTTATTCTCTGCATAAACTTCTTTTTCAGAAAAAATAACTTTATCTTCTGTCTCATTTAAATCAATTAATTTGGCTTTTAATTTTTTATTAACCAAAGATTTAAGCCTTTCCAAAATTTTACTTTTATTACCGCCGTCTACGCGTGGATAATTATCTTTGCTTAATTGTGAAACTGGCATAAAACCATTTACATTATTTAAACTCACCATCAGACCGCCTTTATTAGCCTCAATTACTTTAACTTCAACTACATCACCTGTCTCTTTTAATTCATGCAAATTATTCCAAGCTTTTTGATGACCAGCTGAACGAAACGAAAGCTCTAAAATGCCTTTTTCATTTTCCAACTCAAGCACTGTAGCAATAACTTCATCGCCCTTTTTAAGTTTAGACAACTCGCCTGATTCATCTTTAAGTTCTTTGCCACGGACTAGACCGCTGGTTATGCCATTAATATCCAGATAAACTTCTTTACCTAATGAAATAATCTTGCCTTTGACTAAATCATTGACTTTTGGCATTACTATAGAATCTTTATCTCCTAACAAAGTTTCCATTAAATTTTCTTTATTGTTTTTTTCTTCTGACATAAATTAAATAAAAAATGGTAGGAATTAAAAAAATCCTCTTACCATCTGTTCTGTTAAATATTTGACACAGAACAAAATTTAGGGTTAATTATTAGATGATTTTAGTTTAACACCACTTGCGCTTTTAGTCAAACATTGATAGAATTAAAATAATATTAAACAACCTCCCCTATCCCCTCCTAATCAGGAGGGGAGGATATTAAATCCACTTAAATCTTATGACTATAAACTGGTTTGGACAATCATTTTTCAAAATCACGACCAAAAACTCAAATGGTGAAGATGTGGTAATTGCAATTGATCCATTTAATAAAGATTATGGTTTAAAAGTTCCAACAAAATTTGACGCTGATATTGTTTTAATTTCTCATGACCACAAAGACCATAATAATGTAGATCTAATAAAGGGCGCTAATTTATCACCTGAACCTTTTGTTATTTCTGGACCAGGAGAATATGAGATTAAAGGAGTAATGGTTTATGGAATCCCTGCTTTTCACGATGATAAACAAGGCGCAGAGCGCGGTGAAATCACAATGTTTTTAATTGAAAGCGAAGGAATCTGGTTAGCGCACTTGAGTGACCTGGGCCAAAAAACTTTAGAAAACGGTCAACTTGAACAATTGCAATCAGTTGATATTTTAATGATTCCAGTTGGCGGTGTTTTTACTATTGACGCTAAAGACGCTTCAAATATAATTTCACAAATTGAACCAAGAGTAATTATTCCTATGCATTATAAATTGCCAGACCTTAAATTAGATATTGATAATGTAGATAAATTTATTAAAGAACAAGGTTTAACGCCAGAAGAAATTGAAGGAAAATTAAAAATAAATAAAAAAGATTTACCAGATGAAGACACTAAACTTTTTGTGATGAAAAATTAATTTATGTTTAACAAAAAAAACTACAACACAAAAATATATATTATATTTTTTCTAATTATAATCGTGATTCTTGGTTTTTGGTATTATAGTTTAAAAATAAATTTACAAAATGGTTTAAGCGCAGAAAACAATCGGTCGGGTTTTACTTTATCAGAATTAAAACAAGAAATTTCTGATATTATTGCAAAATCGCCATTAAATAAAAAACCTGAAACAGAAAATAATAATAAAAATGAACAACTTGATAAATTAGCT
>CAYNCE010000011.1:0-17085 GCA_964395855.1 uncultured Gammaproteobacteria bacterium
AAGGCGTTTGCCAAAGTGATCTCATCTGCGTATTCAAGATCACTTCCTTGTGGTAAACCGCGGGCTAATTTTGTGATTTTTATATTATATTTTTTTAATAACTTTGTCAAATATAAATTAGTAGTTTCGCCTTCAATAGTTGGGTTAAGAGCTAAAATAATTTCTTGAATTTTGTTTCCGCCTTTGGCGGATATTTTTTCTTCTAATTTATTTATATTTAATTTATCTGGCGTCATTCCTTCGGTTGGATTTAAAACTCCATTTAGAACATGATAAATTCCTTTAAATTCGCCTGATTTTTCCAAAGGTGAAATATCAGAATTTTCTGCCACAACGCAAATTATAGATGAGTCTCTATTTTTATCTGAACAAATATCACAGATTTTTTGTTCAGTAATTTGACCGCATTGCGCGCAGTTTTTAATATTATCTTTTATGTGCAATAAAGTATTAGCAAAATCTGTTAAAGTATTTTTATCTTTTTTTAATAAATAAAAAACCAGCCTTTCCGCGGTTTTTTGTCCAATGCCAGGTAGATTATTAAAATGAGTGATTAGTTTTTGGATTGATTTTGGGGGCATTTTTTTATTAAATTGGCGCTTCAAGCTTTTTTTCCAGGTTCCTAAAAGTTGCTTTGGTTTCATCCCAATAAAGTGTAACTACACCAGTTGGACCGTTACGATGTTTGGCAATAAAAATATCTGCCTCATCACCGCGCGGACTATCTTTTTTATAATATTTATCACGATAAATAAACATTACCACATCAGCATCCTGTTCAATTGACCCAGATTCACGCAAGTCAGCTAATTTAGGAATTGGTGTTGGTCTAGCTTCAACTTGTCTTGAAAGCTGTGATAATGCCATAAATGGCACATTTAATTCACGAGCTATGGCTTTTAAACCTCGTGAAATTTCAGATACGATTTGCACACGATTATCTGACGCGCTCGGACTTTCCATTAGTTGTAAATAATCCAGCACAATTAAGCCAACACCGTGTTCAGCTTGCAAGCGTCTGGCTTTGGTGCGGATTTCCATAACATTGGCTGTTGGCGCGTCATCAATAAAAATTTTAGTTTCAGCCAACTCGCCCATTGCGTGACCAATTTTGGAAAAATCAGATTCTCCGCCCGCATCCTCTTTGTCAGATAATTTGCCAGTGCGCATTTTCCACGAGTCAACATTAGCTTGCGCGCAAAGCATTCTGTCCACTAATTGCTCTTTGCTCATTTCTAGCGAAAAGATACCAACTGGCATTTTTTGTGTCACAGCTACTTGGCGCGCAATATCCAAAGCTAAAGCTGATTTGCCCATTGAAGGTCTAGCTGCTAAAATAATTAAATCAGCTTTTTGCAAGCCAGCCAATCTGTTGTCTAATTGAGAAAAACCCGTTGGAACCCCGCGCAGTTTGCCTGAATCGCGATGCAGTTCATCAATGCGGTCAAATGCGTTATTTAACAAGTCTTTTATTGAACTGAATTGACTTTTTAAATATTTATGTGAGACACTAAACAAACGGCTTTCCGCGCGGTCTAAAATTTTTTGTAAACCTTCTTCTTCATTATAACCCATTTGCACAATTTCAGTCGCGGCTTTTATCAGGTGGTTAAGAGTGGCTTTTTTTTGAATTATTTTAGCGTAATGCAGGACATGAGAAGCAGTTGGCACACTGCTGGCTAAAGAAGTTAAAAAACTGCGTCCACCTACATTTTCCAATTGTTTTTTTTCAGACAGGCGTGAACTTAAACTTAAAACATCAATTGGTTCGCGTTCAGTGTATAAATCTAAAATAGCTGTATAAATTTTTTCGTGCGCGTCTTTATAAAAATCATCAGGACGTAAAATATCTGCAATTTTAACAATCGCTTCTTTGTCAATTAATAGCGCGCCTAAAACAGACAGTTCCGCTTCTAAATTTTGTGGCGGCAAGCGGTCCGCAGGATTGATTGTAGGGAATTTTTTATTAGCCATAACAATTTAACTTTACCAAATTCACAAATATATTCAACCCATTTTTTTGCACATCCTATTAACTTTTAATGCACATCTGTTATAATAGAGTTATGCGACTGTTTAAAGACAAATATTTTAGAATTTTAGCAATTTTAGCAATTGTCTTTTTTATAATTTATTCATTTTTGCCAATTAGCCAGTTGGTTTGGCAAAATCAATCCCGAGTACTTGGGATGAAATTCAATACACCAGATGAAGTTATTAATTATTATTTTAGCGTTCAATATGCTAAAACTAGTGAATTATATTATTTTGAACCTTTGGATAATTTTGCTCAACGTGTAATTTTCCCGCGCTGGGCTTATGTGGTTGAAAGTAAAATCACGCCAGGTAATTTTTTAGGCATTGATTTAATTTATGGAAGTTTAGCTAAAATATTTTCAACTTCAATCATTGTTTTTTTAACCCCGCTTTTTGCTGTGTTAGGAGTTTTGTTTTTTTATTTGTTAATTAAATTGTTTTTTGAGGATAAACAAGATAGCTCCACGCAGGGGCATGGAGCCAGCCCAATAGCTTTTGTATCTGCTTTGTTAATGTTTATTTTTCCAGGATTTTGGTACTACGCGTCAAGAACAATGTTTCATAATGTTTTATTTTTGTCATTGCTGATAATGGGGTTGTATTTTTTAATAAAATTATTAAACACAAATAAAAATAAATTATGTATCTCAATATTAACTGGTTTGTTTTTGGGCTTGGCGTTAATAACCAGAACTTCTGAAATAGTGTGGGTATTTTTGTTAGTTTTATTTATTTTATCCCGAGTACCCGGGATAAAATTTAAAAAATTAAAAAATTTATGGCTGTATTTATTATTAAGTTTAGTTATTTTTAGTTTTTGTTTTATACCAGTTTTATATCAGCACAAAATTTTATATAATAATTATTTTTCCACAGGCTATCCCATTCACACTGTTAGTTCTAATTTAGAGTCAGGTGAAATTCAGTCAATTAATTATTTTCAAGCTTTAGTTTTGCCATTTGGTTTTCATCCGCGCGTAATGTTGTTTCATGTATTTTATAAATATATTTTAAATTTATTCTGGCTCTGGATAATTTTATATTTTGCTGGCTTAATAGTTTTTTTAAAAATCAAAAAAACAGAAAAAGAAAAAAAATATATCCCATTATTCATTATTCCTTATTCATTATTCATTTACTATGGTTCCTGGTTTTTTCAAGATTCAACAGATCCAAATTTAATTAGTTTGGGCTCGTCTTATGTTAGATATTTTTTACCTTTATTTATTTTTAGCTTGCCACTAATTGCATTTTTACTAGTCAAAATTGGCATGTATTTAAAAAAGAAAAATAAAATAGTGTTTCAGTGTTCTAGTGTTCTAGTGTTTTTATGTTTAAGCGCGTTTTCTTGTTATCAAGTTTATTTTGCTAATTCCGAATCATTGATTAGTGTCAAAAACCAACTAATCAAATATCAAATCCAAAACCAAAGTTTACTGGAAAAAATTAATCCAGATGATATAATATATTTAAGTGCAGGAACTGATAAAATTTTATTTCCAGAACGCAAACATTTGATTGTTCCGCAAGATGGAATAGAATGGATAGAAATTAAAAAATTATTAAATTATAAAAAAGTATATTATTTTCACCACAATGAAAATACAAGTTTAGAAGAATTAAATAAAAATATTTTTAATCAAGAAAATTTAAAATTAGAAAATGAAATTTTAATTAATGGGGGAGGGAAACTTTTTAATGTCATCCCGAACGACCTTTAGGGTCGCTAGAAGTGATGGGATCCAGTGGAACAAAGACCAGTGTTATTCTACGGGATCCCATCGCATTGACCCAATCCTAAAAAGTCCTATCAATGCTCGGGATGACAACTATATTTTTTATGTTAGATTGTATTTTTTGTAAAATTATTAATAATGAAATACCGTGTCATAAGGTTTATGAAGATAAAGAGGTTTTGGCTTTTTTGGATATTAATCCTATTGTCAAGGGTCATACAGTTGTGATCCCAAAAATTCATGTAGAAACTTTACTTAATTTACCAGATGAAAAAATTAAGCCTTTGTTTTTAGCAATAAAAAAAATAACCCAGCAAATTAAAAATAAATTAAATCCTGAAGCGTTTAATATTGGAATTAATATGGGCAAAAAAGCCGGGCAAGTAGTAGATCATTTGCATGTTCATATAATCCCGCGTTGGCAAAATGACGGCGGTAAATCAGTAAATTCAATTGTTAATAATCCACCAAAAGAAAATTTAGAAGATATTTTAGAAAGGATAGTAGGGACAGGTCTGTGACCTGTCCAAAAACGGACAGGTTTAAAACCTGTCCCTACAAATTTTTATTGTATCTCCACTAAATTAATCCCCTGTTCATCAATAAAATAAATTTCATTTCCAGTGGAATTTATAAAAAAATTTTGAATATTGGCTTGTTCAACCAAAACATTAAAATATTTTTCAATATCAATATATTCAACTGTTTTGATGTTATCTGCGGTTAAATAAACAATATGTGTTGCAATTGGGTACCAACGCGCTGAAAAAATTTTTTGGCTTAATCTTATGATTAAGTTTTTTTCTTGTTTTTCTAAATCATAAACTAAAATTTCAAAGTCATTTGCTAGTAAAACTGTTTTTTCATCTGGCGACCATCTTATATAATCAACTTCTGGAAAAATTTCTTTTCCGCCAGCTGGCGGATTGTCCTCCAAACGCATTAAATAAAAAATACTATTTTTTTTGTCTAATAATGATAAATACTTATTAGAACTTTTTTGAAATTCATAATTATCTGAAATCGGCAGAGTGACCAAAGTTTGAATATTTCTTAAATCATTTAATTCAGCTTTATTTAATAAAATTTGGCTGTTGCTATTTTGAAGAAAATAAATAGAGCTATTTGAGATATAAAAATCTAAAATTGGAAAATTAAGCAAAGCAATAGATTCCTTAGAAACCAAATTAGTCTTTAATAAACCATTTGTGGTTTGCAGAAAAAGTATTTCATCTCGTTCATCAATTTGCCAGCGGGCTGTTTGCGCATTTTTCTGCGCCAATGAAGTTAGATTAATAATTTTTTGTTGGGCAATATCAAAAACTAATTTTTCAGCATACGGAGTGGTTAGCAAGATAAATTTTGCTTGCGGTGATAATTCAATTTCCTGCGGCATAAAATTAAGCGCGGTCAGTTCTGTTAATTTTTTGTTTTCTAAACTGAAAATTGCTAAAAAATTTGAATTATTTTCTGTAAAAACTAGCGCTAAATCATTATTCACCACTTGGCTGGTCAGAGTAATTTTTTTCGTTAAAATATTTTCTATTTTTGGGTCAGATTTAAAGAGACGAATATATTGGGTAAAAGTTGTTTGTCCTTCTTCAACTTTTAATTTTTTCTGCCATGGCTGGTAACCTTCTTTTTTGATTTCAACTAAATATTCATCTGGCAATAAATTTTTCAAGCGCGCAGTTGTTTTTGCATTTTGTAATTTATTGTTTAAATAAATTTCAGCTCGCGCTGGTTTGGATTCTAAAAACAGCACGCCTGTTTTTTGCAAACGATGCTGGCTAAAATTATAGCGGTATCCTTCAGCCCATAGAATCACAATTGGCGCGGTGATAAAAAAGACTAAGAAGAATAAAGAATATAAAATTCGTCGGTGAGTAAGTGTAAAACTTGACATTTTTTGTAAAATTTAGTAAGGTTTTTATATACTTAATTTAGCAAATAATTCATTAAAAATCAACTTAGAGGCAGCTCTTGAGGAAGAAAAAGAAGTAGTTTTTTATGATGGAAAATTCAAATTTTATAAATTTTTTGAATTTGAAGATAATGTGGCGTGGTGTATAAAACGTGGTTTAAGGGCTGCAAAAATTTATAGTCATAGTAATTGTTTTTTGTCTAATCTCTTTTATTTAAGTGATTAGTTTTAAGGCCATTTTTTTATGGCCTTTTTTATTTTTTTAAATTGTGTGGTATAATAAATTAATATGAAAAATAATTTTATAGAAAAAATTCATAAATTTAGCTGGTTTAATAAACCACTAGCTTTGTATTTGGTTTTAGTTTTACTGATTGTGTCTTTTGGCGCAGGAATGATGATTGGCAAAAAACAAGGCAAATTAACAATAGTTACAGAACCAGAAGTTGTTAAAAATGAAGCGCAAGAAGAATATGGCAAAGTCACTGGTAAAGAATCAAGTTTGCCTGAATATTTAAAAAACGAAGTTAATTTTAGTTTGTTTTGGGAAGTTTGGAATAAGATTCAGACAGAATATATTGGTCGTCCAGTTGGCGAAACTGAACTGCTTTATGGAGCAGCTTCAGGTCTTGTTTCAGCTTTGCAAGATCCCTATTCTATTTTTTTGCCTCCTGAGCCAGCTAAAGAATTCAAAGACGATTTACAAGGAAAATTTGAAGGTATCGGCGCAGAAATAGGCATTCGTGATAAATTGTTAACTATTATTTCGCCTTTGCCAGAATCACCTGCAGAAAAAGCCGGACTAAAACCAAAAGATCGTATAATTGAAATTGATGGCCAAAGCACGGAAAATATTTTTTTAAATGAAGCAGTGACAAAAATACGCGGTGAAAAAGGCACATCTGTGGTATTAAAAGTTTTTCGTGAAAGCGACAATTCTTTTCACGAAATAACGATTATACGAGATACTATTAAAATTGTTAGTGTCCGTTGGGAAATGAAAGATGAAAAAATAGCATATATTCGCATTACTAACTTTAATTCAGACACTGATATTCGTTTGCGTAAAATTGTGGATGAAGTAATATTAAAAAATCCGCAAGGCATAATTTTAGATTTACGCAATAACCCAGGCGGTTATTTGGATCGTTCGGTTACAGTTGCTTCTTATTGGTTAAGCGCAGGCACCACGGTTGTTTTTGAAGAATCAGCTAATGGCGACAAGAAACAATATTTGGCAAATGGGCAGGCGCAATTAAAAGATTATCCAACAGTTGTGTTGGTTAATTCCGGTTCTGCTTCTGCTTCAGAAATTGTTGCTGGCGCTTTGCAAGATTATAAAATTGCCTCTATTATAGGTGAAACCACTTTTGGCAAGGGCTCTGTGCAGAATTTAAGCGAGTTTTCTGACGGTTCGGCAATTAAACTCACGATTGCGCGTTGGTTAACCCCAAATGGTCGCCAGATTGATTTAAAAGGCATTGAACCAGATGTTGAAGTAGAGATAACTGAAGAAGAATTTAAAGATGGAAAAGACCCGCAGATTGATAAAGCGATTGAAATATTAAATAATTTATGAAAATAATATTATTAAAAAATATAAAAAAACTTGGCAACTCTGGTGATATTGTTGATGTAAAAAATGGTTATGCAATGAATTTTCTAATTCCGCAAAAAATAGCTGTGTCAGCCACTCAAGAGGAAATTAAGAAATTGCAGGAATTAAAAGATAAAAAGCAACAGAAAAAAATTAAATTAGACAGTGATTTAGAAAAGATTATTAAAAAAATTGAAAATAAAAAAATTAAAATTTTAAAATTGGCTTCAGATAAAGGCAAGTTATTTTCCGCAGTCACGCTTGATGAAATTTTAACTGCTTTAAAAAATAATTTTAAAGTAGATTTGAATAAGCGCAAAATTAAAATAGACCCCTTGAGGGGTATTAAAGAAGTTGGTGAACATAAAATTGAATTTAAAATTGGAAAAGATAAAATTCAATTAATTATTGATGTAATTACGGCGTAATTACGTAATAAAAAACTACAGAGTT
The DNA here is from genome assembly GCA_964395855.1 of uncultured Gammaproteobacteria bacterium. Lineage (GTDB taxonomy): Bacteria > Patescibacteriota > Patescibacteriia > UBA2196 > UBA2196 > CAYNCE01. The sequence continues at coordinate 7,748 of CAYNCE010000011.1, forward strand.
AATTCTATAGTTTTTTATTTTTCTTCTTTTTAGATTTCTTTTTCATTTGTTTGTCGCGCGCGCGTTTTGCTGAATTAGGCATAAAGTTATTTTTAAATAATTGATATATATTTTGTCCATTTTAAACTTCCATCGTATTTAGTTTTTTTTCTACGATAAAAGTGAACTTTGCCAGATGTAGTGGCAAACAAAGTGTCATCGCCACCTTTTCTTGCATTTTTACCAGCATGAAACTTTGTTCCGCGTTGACGCACCAAAATAGCGCCAGCTTTTGCAATCTGACCTTCGTATAGTTTAACACCTAATCTTTTTGAAATTGAATCGCGGCCAAGTCTAGTTGAACCGCCAGCTTTTCTATGTGCCATATAATATTAGTTTATCAAATAGATAATAAAATGTCAAATTAATTTTTTTGTGTTTATTTTAAAATTGTGGTAGATTTAAAGTGATAAGTATAATAATAAAATATATGTATAATCAAATAGTTCTAGACCATTTCCAAAATCCGCATAATCAGGGTTCAATCTCTGATGCTGATGGCGTGGGTCAAGTTGGAAATCCAGTTTGTGGAGACATAATGAAAATATATTTGAAAATTAAATCAGATGAATCAAATAATATTGACAATTATATTATTAAAGATGTAAAATTTGAAACATTAGGATGTGGCGCAGCTATTGCTTCAACTTCAATGTTAACAGATTTGGTTAAAGGTAAAAAAATTAGTGACGCTTTAAAAATTACAAAACAAGATGTAGCTGATGCATTGGGTGGATTACCAGCTCCAAAAGTGCATTGCTCGGTTTTAGCCGTGGATGGGTTAAAAAAAGCTGTTGAGAATTATATTAAAAAATATGATAAAAAATAAAATAAAACAAGAATTAGAAAAAATTCGTCCTCATTTGCAAATGGATGGCGGTGATGTTGAATTTGTGGATTTTGATGAAAAATTTGGTGTTTTAAAATTGCGTTTGCAAGGCGCTTGCACTGGCTGTCCCATGAGCCAAGTGACTTTACAGAATGGAATCGGTGGAGCCATTAAAAAAAATGTGCCAGAAGTTAAAGAAGTTCAGGCAGTTTAAAAATATGCGAGCTTATCTAGACAATGCAGCTACTACTCAAGTAGATAAAGAGGTTTTAAAAGCCATGGAACCTTATTTTTGTGATGTTTTTGGCAACGCCTCATCATTGCATTCTTTTGGGCAAGAAGCCGCTCGAGCAGTAGAAAACGCGCGCAAAAAAATTGCTAATTTTTTAAATTGTTTAGCTGAAGAAATTATTTTTACATCCGGAGCTACTGAATCTAATAATATTGCTATACTCGGAACAATTTTTGCCAATGGGTATCCTGAAAAAAAAATACATATTATTACATCTGAAATTGAACATCCTGCAGTTTTAGAAACTTGTCAATATTTAGAGAAGAAAGGCGTGGAAGTAAGCTATATAAAGCCAGATAATAATGGAATTATTAGGATTGAAGATATAGAAAAAAATATAAAAAATAATACTAAATTAATTTCTATCATGTTCGCAAATAATGAAATTGGGACTATCCAGCCGATTATGAAAATAGGGGATATAATAAAAAATAAAAATATTTTATTTCATACCGACGCGGTGCAGGCAACAAATTATTTAAATATGGACGTTGAAAAATTAGGTGTTGATTTATTATCAATTTCAGGACATAAAATTTATGGACCAAAAGGAATTGGAGTTTTATTTGTTAAAAACCCCCTTAGGGGTAAAATTAAAAATATTCAGTATGGCGGGCACCAAGAACAGGGTTTGCGACCAGGCACTTTAAATGTGCCAGCTATTGTTGGTTTAGGAAAAGCAGTGGAACTAATCCAGAGTACTCGGGATAAAAAAGTAAAAGAATTGCGCGATTATGCTTTGGAATTAATTCAGGAAAAAATTAAAAATGTAAAATTAAACGGCAGTTTAGAAAAAAGATTGCCTAATAATTTAAATATTAGTATCGTTGGTGTAGAAGGAGAAGCGCTTTTGCTTGGTTTGAATTTAGCTGGCATTGCAGTTTCAACTGGTTCTGCTTGTTCGTCTGGTTCTTTAGAGCCATCACATGTTCTAATGTCTCTTGGGCTTTCTCATGAACAAGCGCATGGCAGTTTGCGTATTAGTTTAGGCAAACAAAATACTAGAGATGAAATTGAGTATCTGGTAGAAAATTTAATTAAAGTAGTTAAAAAATATAGACAAATGGCGCCATAGTGTCATCCCGAGCGAAGCGATGGGATCCCGTGGAATAACGAATTCAATATTCAACGGGATCCCATCACTCTTAACAATCCTAAAGGTCGTTCGGGATGACTATTATTCTTCTTTCATTTCTATAAATTCAACAAACGGATCAGCCAGTTTTTCTTCAGTTAACAAAGCTGATTTTTTTTTATCTTTTAATACAGAAGTAATTTTGTTCCACAGTTTCATATCAACTGCTTCAAAAGCGACTTGATTTTTTAAAACATAAACAATTCGGGCTTGCGTTAAAGTTTGATAAAAATTATTATATAGAAACCAAAAACTAATGCCCAAAGCCAAAATAGTTATTGTAAAAATAGCATAATATGAATATTTAGTGATAATAGATATTTTCATATTTTTAAAATATAAGATGTAATCCTCTATTTCCAGTAAGTTATTCCAGAAAGCGTTAGATTGACAACTGGGTGGTTATTACTTTTTTCAAAAATTTTTTCTGAATCATTCGCTTTGCCAGTTAAAGTAAAAGTTTTAGAACTAGGATAATAAAAATCAAGATAATTGATATTAAAATAAAAATCTAAATTTTGAACTGCTGTTAAATATCTTATTAAATCATTATAATTTCCACTTAAATTAACTGCAACTTCAATAGATATATAATCTTCATTTGAGGGTTCTTTTTCTCCATTTTTAATATTAATTATTTGTGAAATATTTTTTTCTTCAGCAATTTTTTCTAAAGCAGTAATAAAATCTAATTCTTGTCCTAGATGGTTAAAAACTTTTTCCAACTCTTTGACATCATCTTTTACTTTTTCATAATTTTCTTTAGTTTCACGAATGCTTTGGCCACGCAGGTATAATTTTTCTAAAGCCACGCGTTGACTATATATATTTTGAGTCATTTGTTTAATCTTTTTTAGAGTTGGCAATATAATGATAAAAAGAATTAGCAAACTAATTATAATTGCTATAAAAATTACAATTATACGATTATATTTTGGGTTGATTTTAATATTAAACATATTAATTAGTTTCATTAAATTTTATTTCTAAAGAAAAATTAAGATTTTTATTGGATAACAAATTTGATAAAGGTGATTTTATAGAGCTAAACATTTTAGAATTTTCTAAATTTTGTTTCAAATCTAAAAAGGCATCTCGTTTTATGGTCTTGCCTTCAAGCTTAAGAGTCTGTTGATGTTTATCAATATTTAATTTAGTGATTTGAATTTTATCTGTTGGAATTTGCGCATTTAAATTTGTTATAAATTGTACCCAGTTTGTGTATTGATCTTGAATTTTTTCAAGTGATTTAAGTTCACTGTTAATCTGGCGAATATTACCAGTAATTAAATTTGTTTTTGTCATTACAGATAAATTCTGCTGGCTAATTGAAATGAAATTTTTTATCAATAAAAAATGGCAGATTAAAAATAAAATCGCTAATACAGTGCAAATTAAAAGGAATGAGAAAACAATATCCTTAATTAAAAGAATTAAATAATGATTGACTATCTGTTTTTTGTCTGTTGCTGGTAACAAGTTTAATATAATCATATTTTTGCTCCACTCCTGACTAGGAGGGGATGGGGGAGGTTAAAAATCTTTAACTAAAAATGATCTCAAAGATAAACCAATTGCGGTGGCATAACTTTGGATTTCTTGAGTATTTGTCTTAATTTTTTGTTTTTTAGCCAGATTAATTAATGGATTAGACAGATTGACCCGCATATTTAAAAGCTTAGTTAATTCTTGGTCAATACCTTTTAAATTAGCTGATCCGCCGCTTAAAACAATTTCATAATTTTTTTTGTTCTTATCAAAATTTTTTTCATAAAATTCTTTTGCTTTAATAATTTCCTGGGCTAATTCCACAATTATTGGGTATAAAGATTTTTTAATTTTGGCTTTACCACTTTTATTTCCCATGCCATAGATATTTTTTAATTTCTCGGCTTTTTTTGTTTCTAGTTTTAAGTCCTTACTGATTTTGTTTGTTAAATACACGCCACTAGTTTTAAGACTGGTTGTAAATTTAATTGTGCCATCTGCCCAAGCAATCAGGCCGGAACGCGAAGCGCCGCAATCAATAATAAAATAAACCGTGTTTTGCGAATTTCTTTGTTTTTCTTGCGGGTTTTTGGTTTGAGTTGATTTGGGCGCGTTTGAAAAATGGTTATCTTTAGTAAAAATAGCGCGCACAATTGAACCGGCTTCAATTTCAAAAGCAACAGGTATTAGCCCGCATTTTTTAATTAATTCACTAAATGATAAAATTGTGTTTTTAGGAGCCACGCCAATTAGGACATCAATGTGATCATCTTTTTGGTTAACAATTTGCCAATCAAAATATATTTCTTCAATTGGCATTGGCACATGTTTAGGTAAATATGTTTTGATTAATTGCTGTATATTTTCTTGGTTTAATTTTTTGTTATCAGTTAATTTAATTTTAATTAATTTGATAAAAGTTTTTACTTCAGGCAAACAAGTAACAACATAGTTATTTTTAATTTTTGGCTGGCAATCATTAATAGTTTTTTTAATATATTTGACAAGTTGCTCTTCATTTTGAATTTCGCCATCAATCAAGATACCATCTGGCAAGGTAGTTTTATTTAAACTGTTTAATTGTAAACCAGCGCGGTTTTTTACAATTTGCGCGACTTTAATAGATTGGCTAGAAATATCTAGGCCAAAGGTTTGAATTTGTGTGCTAAAAAACATAAATTATTTTTCTGTTGTTTCTTCCCATTGCAAAAATTTATAATCACCATAAGTTGGGAAGCCGGGAGGAGGATTATAATTTAAATGTGAATCATAAATTGTGTTGGTATTGCAATAACCAGAAACACAAGAACCCAAATCATTTACCCAAGTCCATGTCCAAGTTTGATTGCTTATAATTGTGCCATAAGTTGTAATAGTATCACGAATATAATAAGGCCATGGGGTATCATAATAAGGTCTATAAACAGACCCATTTTGAGCTAATAATACAGCGTTAATTTCCAAGTCTTCAGGCGCAGCATATAATGGCACCAAAATATCTTGCTGAGCGATTAAACCTAAAACATGTTGGCCGTTTTTTTCTAAATAAGTTAAATTATTATTTATAATAATTGAACGATTATTATTAGAAACTTCAGGCAGTTTGGCTGCTACTAAAGTTGCGCGACCATTAACCACGCCATCTACCCACACATTGTCTTGCACAAATATTATAGCACATTCTGAAGGTAAAGCGTAATTCGCATCAAATTCTTCTCTATCAATATCCCAGGAACCGCGATGCCAATCCCCATCCATTCCAGAATACTCAACATTATTTTTTAATTTAGTTACTCTATAAACATCAATTGTCCCATCTGCTTTAAAATTAATTCTATATCCTAAACCTCTTTGCGGTAAATAAATACCTGAAGTTTCAGCTAAATCTTTTAAGGTATTTAAATCAACTGTTAACATGTCAAAATCAATGTTTGAAGTTGGGAAATTCCACAGTTCTTTATCTCCGCCCACACCCCACACCCCATCTTTAGTTTGAGCTGGGTCACAGCCGTGGTATGGCTGACAAGTATATGTTTCCTTAGCTGAAGTCATTAAAGAATCATTTGTGCCGTCTTGGCGGATACCTCCGTTTGAATGCACAGGTCCGTGCAAAATTTCTTCATTACCAAACCAGACATCTGAATTTGTAATAAAAGCAAATGATGATAAAGAAGCTAAGCCATATTTTGTTTGCGCGACTCTTTTTGTATTTGGGAATTTATTTGTCCAGCCAGTTGATTTAATAGTGACAACACTTGAACATTCAGATGGCGCAGTAATTTCTAAATTGTATTGTCCAACTACGCCACTTTGCGGGTCATTATAATCGTGAATTCCAATATCATTTTCATAATCTTCAGGAGCGTGCGCTAAATGCCAGCGATAATAATTTAATCCAGCTTCTGCAATATTTAGAGCATTGTGCCAAGAAGTTTTTTGATTAGCTAATCTGTTTTGCGCAATTGCTAAACTAGCCAAACTTAAACTAGCTATTGTAAAAACAGAAGTCATAACTAAAGTTAGCATTAAAATTGTGCCTTTGTGTGAATTCATAAATTTTCCTTAAGATTGCGCAGAGACACATCAGATTCTAGTTCAAAATTTGTTGGGGCGCGCTGTGGATTAACATTAATTTTTAAATAAATATGAATTAGTTTAACATTATTTGGGTCAGCAGGAGTTGCGCTAGTTGTGTAATCACCATCATAATAAGTAAAAATTGTTGTTGTGTTATTTCTAACAAAACGAGAAATTATTTCTGTTTCTCCTTCTTCAGAATAAGAAAGCGGGCTTCCACTAGCTTCAATCACATTTTTTTTAAAATCACTTCCATCTAACCAATAATGGACTTTTTCAATTGCATTGTCCCTATCGTAATCAGCGTAAAAAATTATTTCTTGATCATTTGCAAATTCAATTGGATAAGCTCCTGTGTCACCAGGCAAAGCTTCGCGAAGTTCTTTAACTAAAGTTTCAATTCCTCGCCGCGCTTCAGTAATCGCGCCGGATTGTTCCAATGAAAAATTTTGCGCGCGAAAACTTTGAACAATAAAAGCTGACACAGCAAAAGTAGCTAAAACAAAAATTGAAATAGCAACTATTAACTCAAGTAAAGTAAAACCTTTATTTTTCATATTATTCTTCTGTTAAAATAATATTTTCAATATGATACCCATCAATCTCAAACTCATCTGAATAATTTTCAAATCCTGTTTTTATAATATCTAAAGTTGAAATAGCTTCAATCCAAGGAGTAAAATAAACTTGGCCAGATTCATCAGTAATTAATGTATTATCGTATAATGGATTTGAAGTATAAAAATGAACAACAGCATTATTAAGTGGCTGATTATTAATATCTTTAACAATTATAAGGGCTGATTGCGCTGATTGGGGCGCCAAAGTCAAAACAATATCAGTTGTTGTGTTTGGCAATACATCAAAAGGCTGAATAGGTATTGTTTCAGAAATATTATAGACAGAGTCCTGGGGCAAAATGAAATTATAACTGTCCCATTCAATATTATTTAAAGTAATTTGACCTAAAAAATTAGAAGTAAAATTTTGATTAAATTTATAAACTGGTAATTCTCCCGCGTCAAACCCAATTGTTTTTCCGCCTCGCGCGTTTATTTCAACACCTGATAACCCAATTTCACTTTCGTTTTGCAAAATTAAATTTAAATTTGATAGCAAATCAATTGAAAAACTAATATTAGTAGTTTGGTTTTCAAAAACAGAAGCATGCGGTTTCTCAGGGCTAGGAAGTTCTGAAGTAGAGTCATAAGTTTGATCAGTTGAGTAGCCAGTTTTGTTTACAGAAATTTCATAACCTTCAGTTGATTCAGTGGAGCCTGGTAGAATAACATAACCATAGGAATCAGTCACAGTTTCAATGTTAATATCTGGTTCAACATCAGTATTAATAATTGTTACATTGGCTTGAGGAACAGGCGCGCCATAAGCATTATAAACTAAAATTTTTAAGGTCCCGCCTCCAACTGAGCTTTCTAGACCAACTGGCACAATATTGCTGATTAATAAAACAGGTTTATGATGCAGGCGATAATTCCAGCTAACTTCCACTCGGATTTTTTTGTAATCAGTATTTAAAGTGTCATCTGGATCACCACCTTGAGTTCCATCAAACGGATCATCCACATAAATAACTTGCGTATCAACTGTGTATTCAATATTATTGCGCCACACAGTTTCAGTAGATGGTATTGGTCCTGCCGGGATGCCTCCAATTGTGCCTGTATCTGCATAATTTAAATTGCGCGCGATTTCAATTTTCTGGTTAGCCAATTGCGTAGCTGTAATTTTAGCTTTAGATTCCCAAATAGTTTTTAAAGTAAAATTAATAAGAGAATAAAGTGAAATAATTATCATTGCCAAAATTACGATGCCAATCAAGACCTCAATTAAAGTAAAACCTGATTTTATTTTTTTTGTCATTAACATTAAAACGCTTGACCTAAAGAATACATTGGCATTAAAACAGCCACAGCCATTAAACCTACCCCGACTCCTAAAACCAACATTAAAACTGGTTCAATAATTGTTGGCAAGTTTTTCATTGTTTGATCAACATCTTCCTCATAAAAATTAGCCAATTCATCTAAAACATTATCCAAAGCTCCAGTTTCTTCCCCAACTGTTATCATCTGAATCACCACTGGAGGAAACAGTTTATTGTATTTTTCTAAAGATTGGCGAATATGCTCGCCTTTTTCTATTTTTTCTCTAGCATCATTTAAGGCATTTTTGTAATGCACATTACCTAGCACGCGCGCAGTAATTTCAAAAGCTTTAACAATCGGGATATCTGTTTTTAACAGAGAAGAAAGTGTGCGTGAAAAACGGGCTAAATTAACTTTTTTAACAATTGGAGCTAAAATTGGTGTTTTTAAAAAAATTAAATGTAAAAAATTCTTGCCTTTTTTGGTTTTGAAAATCTTAATTAAAACAGCTGTAATTATAATCAAACAAAGAGTCGCTAGTGGTCCGTTAGCCACCATAAAATCTGAAATGTTCATTAGCGCCCTGGTCATAAAAGGTAATTCAGCATTGACTTCTTCAAAAATACTCATAAATTTAGGAATTACAAAAACAATCATTCCAATGCCAATGCCAATCATTGCCATTATTACGATTGCTGGATAAATCATTGCGCCGCGGATTTTACTAATTAAAGCATGGTCGCGTGTCATCTGGCGATGCAATTGTTTTAAAACTTCTTCCAGATTACCAGAGGCTTCGCCTGATTCAACCATTGAAATAAAAAGCTGATTAAAAGTTTTAGGGTGGTTTTTTAAACTTTCAGCAAAACTTGTTCCTTTGTTAACCTTTTCTTCTACCTCTGTTAATATTTTTTTAAATTTTTTATTAGCTGTTTGGTCAGCCAGCGCGCGCAGAGCTTGGCCAAGCGACAAGCCGGCTTTAATCATCACGCCCAAATTTTTAGTAAAAAATATTTTGTCTTTTAAGCTGATTTTTTGTAGTTTACTTAAATATTTATTAATATTAATATTATTGCCAAAAGATTTTTTTTC
>CAYNCE010000012.1:0-4283 GCA_964395855.1 uncultured Gammaproteobacteria bacterium
ATACCCTTAAATATTTTCCAATTGCGATAAAACTAGAAATTGTGTTAAGAACAATAATAATAATTAATTCAAATCCAAAAATATAAACAAAATAACTGGAAATATATGACATTAAATTAAAATTAATATCAATAAAAAAATTATAAAAAATCGGTTGCAAAACTCCGGCAATTAAATAAAAAATTATCCAAAAAACAATACTGCTAATCGTGGCGTATAAAACGCCTTCAAGTAAAAACGGCAAGCGGATAAACCAATTTGACGCGCCAACTAATTTCATAATGCCGATTTCTTCGCGGTGCGTGTAAATGCCAATGCGAATTGTGTTGAATACAACTAATAAAGCAATTAAGGCAAAAAGACCGCTTACCACCAATCCGAATGTCCTAATTTTTTGTCCAACGTATTCTATTTTTTGAATGACTAATTTGTGGTCGTCATAATCAATGTCCTGGGCCAATTCATCAATTTTATCCTGGTGTATTTGAGTTAAAATTTCTGGGTAGAGATTAACATTTTCAGATTTAATTGTCAAGGTTGGGCCCAAAGGATTTTCATCTAGTTCTGCTAATGATTCTTGAATTAGTTCATCGTTTTCGTGAAATTTTTTAAATTTGCTTAAAGCTTGTTCTGCTGAAATAAATTTAACTTCTTTAACTTGTTCATATTTTTCAATGTTTTGTTTGATTAATTTTACCTGCTGTTCATCTGCGCCAGGGTCAAAATATATTGAAATGTCAATTTTATCTTTTATTGTTAATATCGCGTTATCAGCTGCTGCGTTTAAGACAATAAGTGAAGTTAAGGAAAACAGAGTTAAAATAATAATCGTAATGGTAACTAAAGACAACCAAAAATTTCTGTAAAAATTTTGGAAAGAAAATTTTATAATTCTAGTAAGGTTTAATAAAAACATAATTATTATAATAAATATCGTCCTATTTGTTGGTCAGATACAACAGTGCCGTTGTCTAAAGTGATGACGCGTTTGCGCAAGGAATTAACTACTTCTCTGTCGTGTGTGACTAAAAGAATGGTTGTGCCAAACTCATTAATTTTTTGTAGAATATCAATAATTTCTCTAGTGTTAATAGAATCTAAATTTCCAGTTGGTTCGTCAGCAATTAAAATTTTTGGTCGGTGAATAAGTGAGCGGGCGATAGAAACCCTTTGTTGTTCTCCCCCAGATAGTTGTTGCGGGTATCTATTTGTTTTTCCTTCAAGCCCAACAATTTTTAAAACTTGAGGCACAATTTTTTCAATTTTATTATTATCTGCTCCAGAAACTTCTAAGGCAAAAGCAACATTTTCAAAAGCAGTTTTTTTGGGCAATAATTTAAAATCTTGCCAGACTACTCCAATCTGACGGCGTAGCAAAGGCACATGTCGCCGGCGAATTTTAGTAATATCCCATCCTCCGACAACAATTTTGCCTTTAGAAACTGATTCTTCAGAAAGCAAAAGTCGGACAGCTGTTGTTTTGCCTGTGCCTGATTGGCCAACTAGAAAAACAAACTCTCCTGGTTTAATATGAAAAGTTGCATTTTTTAACGCATTTACATCAGGTTTATAAAACTTAGAAACGTTTTTAAATTGAATCATATTTATTGCCCGTAGATTTTATTTTAATTAGCCGAAGGTGGGAGTTGGACCCACGACCTCTGCTTTACGAAAGCATTGCTCTGACCAACTGAGCTACTTCGGCTTGGAGCGGGATACGAGAATCGAACCCGCGCTTCAAGCTTGGGAAGCTTACGTACTGCCACTATACTAATCCCGCGTTATTGGAAAAAATATTTAAACCACAATTCTGGCATTGATTTATTTTGGTCTAATTCTTTTTCCGGTAGTTGCTGTTTTGGAATAATTACTAGTTTTTCTCCTGGTTTGGCTAAGCCCAATTTTTCCCGAGCCTGTTTTTCCACAAATTCTTGTTCAGAAAAAAAATCAATTAATTGGTCCAATTCTTGATTTTGTTTTTCCAAAGCTAAAATTTCATTTTCCAACGCAATGGCTTGCTGTGAATTCTTTTTTTGTTGGTTAGAGTTTTTAATTACTACACTGATGAGTAAAATAAAAACAATTAACAGACCAAGCAGCGCCGTTTTAGAAGACAATATTTTTTTGGTTGGATATTGCATTTGCGCCATATAAAAATTATAGCACAAATCATTTTAACATACTAACATATCCCTTAGCTTGTTTTTTATTTTTAATTTGTCCATCCAGTTGTTTTTCTCGGATTTTATTTTTAATTTGTCCAATTTTTTTACCAGGTTTAAGTTTTAAAATTTGCATTATTTCATTTCCGCTTAATAAAGGAGCTGGCAGACTTTGGTGAGTATGTTTCTTTTTAACTAATTTTTTCATTTCTTTTATTCTTTTAAGCAGAGCTGATATCAAATCTGTGTTCACTGGTCCGTTAGTTGTAATTGTTGCCAATGAATCAAGATAAGCTAATTTAATTAAATTTTTACCTGGGTAGCGACCAGAGAAAAAATATTTTTCAATAGTTTGAGAACGCAATTGGTTTGGATGACCGTGCACCATAATCATGTGTTTGCTAACAGGCCATGCAACCGTATCATAATTAATACCTAATCCCGGAGGCGTTGATAAAGCTAAACGACGGCAGATTTTTTCAGTTAATTTTCCACCTATATTGTCGTGATTATTAAATCTAATTCTATCTGTGCCATTTTTTTTTGGAGTTTGAATAGTGTAAGGTTTGCCAATGTCGTGAAATAAAACAGCCAAAATTAATTCTAATCTTTCTTTATCGTAACTCGTGAATATTTTATCTAATTTTTTTTCAAATTTTTTAAATTCAGGACTATTTATTTTTTTAAGAGCTAAAATTGTGTGTTTCCAAACATCACCTTCGGTATGATAGTTTTTTGGCTGGGGACATTTTTTCATTTTTAGAATTTCAGGCATTAAAATTTTAAATAATCCTAGTTTGTCATATAATTCTATGGCTTTTAAATAATCATTAGAAAGAGCTTTTAAAAATTCTTTAGCAATTACTTCTCGCGGAGAAATCCATTCATTGGATTTATTTTTATCATTTAAACGCAAAGCTAATTTTTTAAGAGCAATTTTAGTTTTATTATCAATTTCAAAATTTAATTGGCAAGCAAAACGCACAGCGCGCAAAATGCGTGTGTAGTCTTCTTTTAATCTTTCTTCTGGTTTGCCTACACATTTAATTATTTTATTTTTTATATCTTTGATACCAGAAAACGGGTCAATGATTTGATTTTTAAAAATGTCTAGGGCAATCGCGTTTATTGTAAAATCACGGCGCAATAAATCATGTTTTATATCTATATTTTTATCAAATTCAACTTTAAAATCTTTATAATCACCTTGGCTGGTTGATATTTCTTTGCGGGGCAAGGCAATGTCTAAAGGTGAGGAATTTTCATCTTTTATTAATTTTTCAGGCTTGAATTTAAGCACGCCAAAATTTTTGCCTAATTCCTCAACCCATCCTAGTTTGTTTAAAAAAGTTTGTAGTTTTTTCATTGGTACTTTGCGCGCCACGAAATCAAAATCTTTGTTTTCTGCGCGATTCAAGATGGCATCGCGCACAGCTCCGCCAACTAAATAAATTTCAGCTTTAGGAAATTCAGTTTTTAATTTTTCAGCCCAATCTAAAAGTCCGCTCTTATGTAAAGTGGAAAGTAGTTTTTTAAGTTTTTTGTTAATTTTATTAGTCATTGTTTTCTCAAATTTAAAAAAGTATACTTAATATTAAGTATACTTTTTTAAATTGTTTTAATCAAACTCAATGTGCCGCGGGGCAGGATCGAACTGCCGACACCATGATTTTCAGTCATGTGCTCTACCACTGAGCTACCGCGGCGCATTGAGTTAAATTTTATTATTTTGGTGGGCCACGCTCTTCGCGAAGGGCGTGGTGGGCACGCTGGGACTTGAACCCAGGACTTCCACCTTATAAGGGTGGCGCTCTTACCAACTGAGCTACGTGCCCATATTATAAACTACTTTTTTAAATATATCAAATTTTTGTATTAAAATCAAATTTTTTTATTTGACTTAATTTTAAAAGTGTAATATACTAAAAATAATTAAATTCTATAATTTATGCCTCAAACTAAATCTGCTAAAAAAGCATTACGACAAACAAAAACTCGCGCAGAGTGTAATTTATTAGTTAAGAAAAATCTTAATTATCTTTTGCGTAATTTTAAAAAAGTTATTGATACTGGCGATAAAGCTAAAGTTGAAGAATTGTCAAGAAAATTAATTAAAAGTTT
>CAYNCE010000012.1:4383-14841 GCA_964395855.1 uncultured Gammaproteobacteria bacterium
GCGAAGAATGGTGCGGATGAGAGGACTTGAACCTCCACGAGATTACTCTCACCAGCTCCTTAGGCTAGCGCGTCTACCAATTCCGCCACATCCGCAAGAGCTAAAACAAATAATGTGACCACTGGGTGACCACTATTATTATAGCAAATTTTAAGAATAATTTATAATTTTTTTTCTTTTAATTTCTTTTTATATCCATCACGTAAATAATATAGTTTTGCACGTCGCACTTGCGCTTGTTTAATTGGCACAATTTTTTCAATTAAAGGTGAATTAATTGGATAAATTTTTTCCACGCCAACATTATTTGAAATTTTGCGCACAATAAAAGTCCCTGACACAGTTCGCGGTTTTTTAATAGAAATAATCATACCTTCAAAAATTTGGGTTCTTTCTTTTTCTTTACCTTTAGCATCTACATCTTTAATTTTTTCATGAATTTTAACAGTCATGCCGGGTTTAAGAATTTCAGCGTAATTTTGTTTTTTATCTATCATAGTTTTAAATTTAGCATTTTATTTTTTTAAAGTCAAGGAAGAGTAATTTAATCAAAAATAGATTTTCAAAACTCGTAAATTTTTTTCCTGCGAAAAAATTTACTCTGTGCTCCCCAAAATTCCCGACGCAAGGTCGGGGCCAAGCAATTTTAGTGAGCAAAGGTTTTTAAAATCTATTTTTGATTAAATTTTAAGTTTTTTAAAACAGCTTTTAATTCTATAGGTAAATTGATTTTAAACTCTTGTGAATTTTTTTCTAAATCTTTAAAGCTTAATGATGTTGCGCAGAGGAAAATTCTGTTCAAATTAAACTTTTGTTTTTTGTGTTTTTGGTCGCGTGTTTGGTAAAGTGTGTCGCCAACTACACTGTGGCCAATGCTTTTTAAATGCACGCGAATTTGATGAGTGCGTCCGGTTTTTAAATTTATTTTTAGCAATGTGTAATTTTTGAATCTTTGCAATACTTCAAATTCAGTAATGGATGGTTTGGCTTGTTTGTCTGCTGTACTTTTTGCAATCATCAGACCTGTTTTTTTAGAACGCGCAATTGGCCGTTCAATTGTTCCATGTTCTTGTTCAATCTCATTGTGAACTAAAGCAATGTAGTTTTTTTTAATTTTTCTAGTTTGAAATTGTTTTTTTAAAGAGTTAAATGTTTTTTGGTTTTTGGCAATAACCATTAAACCAGACACACCGCGATCTAAACGATGCACAATCCCAGGTCTGAGTTTCTCCGCCTTCGCTCCCTTGCCACCCTTTATCGCTCCGGCGGATAAACTCCTAAGTTTTTTTATTTCAGGATATTTTTTTATTAACCAATCAACAAGCGTATTTTCTTCTTGATTATTATCAGTTGGATGCACTAATAATCCAGAAGGTTTATTAATTACTAAATAATCATCGGTTTCTGCTATAATTTTGATTTTGTTTAATATTTTTTTATTTTTTTTGTTAACTGTTAATTGATAAATGTTAACTGATATTTCATCCCCCACTTTTAAAAAATAATGTGTAGCTTTTTTTTTATTATTAACTAGAATCTTTTCATTTTTAATAAATTTCTGAATCTGTGAACGTGAAATATCAAGTTTTTTATTCAAAAACTTATCAAGTCTTTCACTAGTTTGGTTTTGAGTTATTTTAATTTTTTGCATTATTATTCTGTTTCGGTTTTACTATGTTTTAATGCGTCTTTTAAAGTTTTGCCAGCGCGGAATTTTGGCACAGTTACCGCTGGGATATCAATTTTTTCTGTTGGGTTTTGCGGGTTAACGCCTTTGCGCGCTGAACGGAATTTAGCAACCCAAGTGCCAAAGCCAGTTAAAGTTATGTCTTTGCCAGCTTTTAAGTTTTCAATTACTACTTGTTCAAATGTGTTTAAAACTTTTTCTACATCATTTTTTTCAACATTTGATTTTTCAGCAATAGTGCTGATGAGTTCTAATTTGTTCATATGATTTTTATAAATTAATTATTACTTTTATTTTACTAAACTTAGCAAATTTTTGCAAACAGATTACCGCGCGTATTCTATAACTCTAGTTTCGCGAATAACATTTACTTTAATTTCACCAGGATATTTGAGTTCACTTTCAATTTTATTGGCAATTTCGCGCGCTAGTTTTTTAGCGTTCCAGTCATCAATTTTTTCTGGTTCAACAAAGACACGAATTTCCCGACCAGCTTGAATAGCATAGGCCTTATCAACGCCTTCAAAAGTTTTAGCTGTGTCTTCCAATTCAGTTAAGCGCTGAATATAATTTTCATAAGTATCTTTTCTTGCTCCTAAACGCGCCCCAGAAATTGCGTCTGCAACTTTAGCAATCATGCTTCCTAAATTTTCAGGATGATCCTCGTGGTGTTCAAGCGCAATTTTTGCAACTTCTTCAGGCAGACCATATTTTTTCAAAATATTATAGCCAATTTCAGGATGTGTGCCTTCAATTTCATGGTCAACTGCCTTGCCAATGTCGTGCAATAGACCGCCTTTTTTAGCTAAAGCCACATTGCCTCCTAATTCTTCGGCAAGCAAAGCTGATAAATTCGCTACTTCAATTGAGTGCTGTAAAACATTTTGACCATAAGAAGTTCTAAATTTCAAGCGTCCTAAAATTGAAATTAATTTTGGGTCAAGACCAGCAATACCTAATTGGTAGACCGCATCTTCACCAGCTTTTTTAATTTCTAAAGCCAATTCTTTTTTAACTTGCTCAATGGTTTCTTCAATACGACCAGGATGAATGCGGCCATCTAAAATTAATTTTTCCAAAGTCATTTTAGCGACTTGGCGTCGGATAGGAGAAAATGCAGAAACTAAAATTGTTTCTGGCGTGTCATCAACCACGATTTCTACGCCTAGTAAATTTTCTAAAGTTTTAATATTTCTGCCTTCGCGCCCGATAATACGACCTTTCATTTCGTCTGATGGCAGGGTTACACTTGAACTAGTGGTTTCAGCAGCGTGAGACGAAGCGCAGCGTTCAATAGCCAAAGTTAAAACTTCTTTGGCTTTTCGTTCAACTTGTTCATTAGTTTGAGCTTCAACTTTTTTAACCAAAGACATTAATTCTTCTTGCACATCTCTTTCAGTATTATTAAGTAAAACTTTTTGCGCTTCTTGTTTATTCATTTCAGCAATCTTTTGCAGTTTTTCCATTTGGCTCTCTTTGATTTTTAGAATCTCGGTTTTGGTATCTTCTAATTTTTCTGCTTTTTCCATTAGCAATTGTTTTTTGTCTTCAAATTCCATTATTTTTTTATCAAACATTGACTCGCGATTCTCCATTCTTTTTTGTAAAGCAGAAATTTCTTTTCGTCTTTCTTTTTCTTCATCTTTGGCTTCATCAATAATAGCTAAAGCTTTATCTTTAGCGCGGATTAAAAAATCTTTTTGTTTGGATTTGGCTTCTTCAATTATTTTTTGAGCGCGCGTTTCAGCTGATTCAGCATAACGGCGAGCTAATATTCTACGCGCCAGATAGCCAAGACCCAAACCAATAACTAAACCGATTGATAAATATAAAAACATAAAAACTCTTTATGTCTGCAACACAAAGAGCTGAAAGAGATTATATATAAAATACCTATTTAAATTTTAGCAAAAAAATACCTTAAATACAGGCAACATTAGTTTTAGTTGTGGATAAGATACTTAATTTATTAGCCAAGATTCTAATTCCAAAATTATAGTTAATGTTTTTGCTAATTTTAGTCATTTTTTTATATATAATTCCTTGCTTCTTTTATCTTTGTCTTGCAGATATATGATTAATTAACTATCTCTAGTATAGCATAAGTATTTTTTTGTGTCAAAATATTGTACTTGATTAAATTTATTTTTTAGTTTATACTGTATTTATAATAAGCGCCTATAGCTCAGCCTGGTAGAGCAACAGCCTTTTAAGCTGATGGTCGGGGGTTCAAATCCCTCTGGGCGCACCATTTCAAATAACTCTCCATAAACTCATCCAACTCCCCATTTAAAACTTTTTCCGCGTCTTGTGTTTCAAAATTTGTGCGATGGTCTTTAACTAGTTTGTAAGGATGCAAAACATAAGAGCGGATTTGATTGCCCCACACAGCTTCTGAAAATTCACCGCGTAATTTTTTCTTTTCTTCTTCTTGTTCTGCTAAATTATATTGTTGCAATTTTGAAGCTAAAATTTTTAAAGCTGTTTGTTTATTTTGCAATTGTGAGCGTTCATTTTGGCAAGTAGCAGTGAGGCCTGTTGGTTTGTGTTTAATGCGCACCGCTGAATCTGTTGTATTAACGCTTTGTCCTCCGTGACCAGATGATTTAAAAGTATCAATTTCTAAATCATCATCCTTAAGTTCAACTTCTTCTAAAGTTTCCAGTTCAGGTAAAACTTCAATTAAAGCAAAACTGGTGTGGCGCATTTTTTCCGCATCAAAAGGAGAGATGCGCACTAAACGATGCACCCCTGCCTCGCTTTGCAAATATCCATAAGCCCATTTGCCAATAATTTCAAAAATAACAGATTTAATACCAGCTTCATTGCCAACTTGTCTGTCTAAAATATTAACTTTGTATTTTTTTGCTTCGCAAAATCTTAAAATCATTCGTTCTAGCATTTCTGCCCAGTCTTGCGCGTCTGTCCCCCCTGTTCCCGCGTGAATGGATAGGATGGCGTTGTTAACATCATATTTATTAGACAGCATTGTTTTAAATTCTAGTTTTTCAATTTTTTTATTTATTATTTCTAATTTATCTTCAATATTGTTTTCTGGCAAATTATTAATTTCATTATTCAAATCTTCAAACTCTTGAATTTCTTGTCTTAAATCAGCAGATTGTTGGCTGATTTTTTTAGCATTTTCTTGGTTGTCCCAAAATCTTGGCTGGCTCATTTGCTCTTCTAGTTCTAATAATTTTTGCTTTTTCTGCTCTAAATTCAAAATTTCTCCATTTGCTTGAAGTTTATTTTTCAGTTCTTGGATTTGAGGGGTTAGGTTTTGCATTTATTTCAGGCCTGTCATTTTAATCTTACCCCATTTTCATTAATTTGGAAAACAATATCTCCATCTTGGTCTGTTCTTAAAACTTGCGCGCCAATTCTTTCTAATCTGTGTAAAACGCGCAAAGACGGGTGGCCAAATTTATTTTCCCCTACTGAAACCACTGCCCATTTTGGATTTACTGCATTTAAAAAATTTTCACCTGATGAAGTAATTGATCCTTGGTGCGCGATTTTTAGAATATTAGCATCTAAATTTTGTGACGAAATTTGTTTTAAAATTTGCTGTTCAACATTTGCACTAATATCACCAGTAAATAAAATTTTGTCTCCACTGTTTGTGACTAATCTAAAAACAATTGAAGCGTCATTTACATCATCAAATTCTTTTTGTGAAATATCTTCTTGGGGATAAATTATTTCTAGCAAATTATTTTTATCAAGCTGAATATTTTCTAGATTAAGTAGTTTAATTTTTAAGTTTTCTAGCGCTTTAATAAATTCTTCATATTCACTTGAATCATATTGGACTCCAGTGTGCATAACTTGTTCAACTTTATATCTGTCTAAAACAAAATTTAAGCCAGTTATATGGTCTGCGTGAGGATGAGTTAGAATCATTAATTCAATATCGCGATTGTAGACTGGCAAGTATTTGCCTAGTTTATACAAGACAGTTGCGTCTGGTCCGCCGTCAATTAAAATTTCATTATCACCTGGCAGATTTATCAAAGCTGAATCTCCTTGGCCTACATTAAAAAATATTATTTCAAATTTTTGTTCTTGGTAGTTATAATAAAAATATCCAGCTATAAAAATAATTAGGATTATTAATAAAATTATAAATATTTTTGTTTTTTTTAACATAAATTAAAATTTTAAAAATCCAAATTTAATTTGCGCGAGAAATTCTGTAATTAGAATAATATATTTTAAAACTAGCCAGACTAGAAAACCAAAGTAAAAAGCTAAAGGCGCATAAATTAAGTTTAATAAAATTAGAATTATACCACCAATTAAAACAAAAGGCAGAATTGGAATAATTAATAAATTAGTAATTGGTGAAATAAATGAAATTACGCCAAAATAGTAAAAAACTAAAGGCAAAGTTAAAACTTGAGCTGATAAAGTTAGAGATATAATGGAAATAATAAAGTCATAAAATCTATTATTTATAGATTTTATTTTTAATCTTTGAATGAAAAAAGGATAAAAGTATAAAATTCCAAACACAGCTAAAAATGAAAGTTGAAAGCCAATATCATAAATTAATAGTTTGGGATTGATAAGAAGTAAAATTGACGCTGCTAGTAAAAGCGCGTTTATCCCGTTTTTGAGACGGCCGATGTTTAAGGCGTAAAATAAAATCGCGCCCATTATAAACGCGCGCACAGCTGAAGCGCGAAAACCGATTAGTAAAATATAGCTGAATAAAATTGTGATACCAGGCCAAAAACATTTTGCGCGCATGATTCCAAAGGACATTAAGATGAAAAATAAAATACCTGCTAAAGTTGTAATATGCAAACCAGAAATCGCTACCAAATGCGACACGCCAGTTTTAGAAAAATTATCTCGCAGCTCATCTGACAATTCTGTTTTATAACCCAGCAACATTGCGTTTAATAATCCAGATTCTGGCAGAGGTAAATTAGTGTCAATAATATTTTTAAATTTTTGTTTGGCATAGAAAATTTTTGCGTAAACTTGCGTTAAAACTGGCGTAAACTTGCGATTAATATTTATTTTCTCCACAGATATTGGCTTATAACAAACCGAGTATATATTTTTAATCGCCAGATATTTCCCATAATCAAAATCTTGCCAGTCATCTGTTTCAAACACACCAGGTTTTTCAATCCAGCATTTTATTTTTAGTTCATCACCATAATTATAAATTATATTTTTTGGCGCGTTAACTAAAATTTTGCCTACAAGTTTTTGTGTTTTTATAGTTAGTTTAATGTGTTTTTCTCTGACATCAGGTTCACTTGAAACTTTCCCAATGAATTCAATTGTTGAATTGTTATAAAATGCAATGTGGTTGGAATTTATTTTTGGCTCGCTTAATTCAAATCTTAAAATTCCTAAAAATAAAAAAACAACGCCTAAAAATATAATGCGTAGTTTTTTATTGTGTAAATTAAAAATAATAAAAATTATTCCAGCTAATAAAACTATAAACCCATAAAAAATATCAAAATTATTAAAAAACGAGCGGATTGCAACGCCCAAAATAAAACACAAAGAAAAATATAAAAATATTTGATGTTTTTTCATTATTTATTCAAAACTCTTTATCACTTGTTCACAACAATTTGAGTAAGTATTTAAATCCCCTTTGTCAAAATATTTTTGACAGTTTTTGTTTATAGCGGTTTCTTCGCGGTGAGTAAAATAATTATTCAAATCATAAACTGCCAAACCAGCCAATCCCACAACCACAACGCTGATACCAATTATCATTAAATAAGTAAAAGTTAAAATTATAAGTGGTGTAGTGATTTTGTAAGGCATATTTTTTATCTTAAATCATCGCAACCCATGCGAGCATTGAGATGATTATGATAATAGACATGATTGTCCAGAAGATTTTGGTTAGTTTTTTGTGAGACATAATTATCTTTTTAATACACTTAAATATGCTTCAGTTGGAATATCAACTCTGCCTTTGCCAAAACTGCGCATTTTTTTCTTGCCTTTTTTTTGTTTTTCTAAAAGTTTTCTTTTACGCGTTACATCACCGCCATAAAGTTTGGCAGTTACATCTTTGCGATATGGAGCTACTCGCGAAGAAGCAATAATTTTACCGCCTTTACTTTTGCCTGAATCCTGATAATTTAAAACTGCTTGAATTTTAATTTCAAACATTTGGCGCGACAAAACATCTTTTAAAGCATCAACAATTTTGCGTCCTATTCCGTAAGCTTCATCTTTATAAACAATAGTTGCCAGAGAATCAGCTAATTCATCAGCCACTAAAATATCTAATCGTTCAACATTACAAACGCGGTAATCCAGCAATTCATAATTTAATGAAGCATAGCCGGATGATACACTTTTTAGTGTATCATAAAAATTAGTTAAAATCGAATTTAAAGGCATTTCATAATGTAAAATAACACGGTCGCTGGATAAATATTCTGTGTTTGAATATAAACCGCGTTTTTCAGTTGCTAGGCGCATAATGTTGCCTAAATATTTTTCAGGAGTAATAATGTCAAGCTTAATCCATGGTTCTTGAATTTCTTCAAGTTCATTTGCAGGAGGCAGTTCTTGCGGAGAATGAATTATGTTGGCTCCATGCTCCTGCGTGGAGCCAGTTTTTTTAATTTTATACGCCACACTTGGCGCTGTAACTACCAAATCTAAATCATATTCGCGTTTTAATCTTTCCTGCACAATTTCCAAGTGCAATAAACCTAAAAATCCGCAACGAAAACCAGGGCCTAATGCTGGGGAATGTTCTGGTTCAAAAGAAAGAGACGCGTCAGTTAATTGGATTTTTTCTAGGCCTTCCCGCAGTTCTTTTGGCTCAACTCCGGGCTGGCAAAATATTCCAGCAAAAACCATTGGCTTAGCTGGTTTGTATCCTGGCAATCGTAGGAACGCGCCATGGCGCGTTCCTACATTATTAATAATTGTATCGCCAACATGGCATTGGTCTAATTTTTTCAGTCCGGTTACAATATAACCGATTTCTCCATTTAATAATTTTTCAGCTTTAATTAAATTAGGTTTAAAATATCCGACTTCACTCACTTCACTATTAGTTTGTGTTCCAATAAAATGGATTTTATCACCAGCTTGGACTTGTCCATTTTTTAGTCGCACATAAGCCAGAACACCCTTATAATCATCATAAACAGAGTCAAATATTAGAGCTTGTAAAATATGGCCGGTGGGGTGGTTAATATCTTTTGGTTCTGGAACTTTTTCCACAATTTCATCCAACAATTCCTCAGCCCCTTGCCCTGTTTTAGCAGAAACTTTTAAAATTTTTTCTGGTTTATATTTTAACAAATTAACTAATTCCTGTTCAACTTTTTTAACATCAGCATTTGGTAAATCAATTTTATTAATCACTGGAATTATTGTTAAACCCTGCTCAAGAGCTAAATGATAATTAGCTAAAGTTTGGGCCTGGATGCCTTGCGAAGCATCAACTAATAAAAGAGCGCCTTCAACTGCCGCCAAACTTCTGGAAACTTCATAACTAAAGTCAACATGTCCAGGAGTATCTATGAGATTTAAAATATAATTTTTATAATCCATTCTCACTGGCTGAAGTTTTATTGTTATTCCTCTTTCTTGCTCCAATTCCATCTGGTCTAAAAACTGTTTTTTCATTTTGCGTTTATCAACTGTGTTGGTCAATTCTAAAAAACGGTCAGCCAAAGTTGATTTGCCGTGATCAATATGAGCGATAATGCAGAAGTTTCTAATGTTGTTCATAATATTTATTATAAAGCAAAAAGAATCCTTTTTCAAGGATTCTTTTATTGACACGTGAGTTGCCCGTGAATTTTGATGATTTATTTGCTTTCACTAATATCTTTAACTATATTTTTTTCTAGCGCCACACTCATCCTATTTTCAAGCTGATTTTCAGTTAAAAGATAATCTGCCTTGCCGTTGCCATTGCTATCAATTTCATATTTAACAACGCCTTCATCCCCTATTTTTCTCACATTAAAAAAGTGTTTATGGTCTGCTGTTTGGCGTGGCTGCCATTGGTCAAATTGAGTTGGTACTTGTTTACTATTTAAATGTTCGTGAAAATCTAACCATATTTTGTCAATTTCTTTTTCTGTAACAGCACTGCCAAATTTTTCTGTAAAAAAGTCAGGATTTTGCGCTGAATAATTGGCAAATAAACCATTAATAATTTTATCATCGCCAGCGCGCAATTTATTTTCAGCAAAATCTTGAAAAATATTTTTAATTTGCGCCAAGTCCTGTTCATCTGGTTTTTCAAAATTTAAAATAGAATTTATTTTTTCTGCCGGAGTTTCTGGGGTTTGAATTTCAATAGGCGCCACAGTTTCGGTTTTATCTAAACTTTCTTTAAGCATCTCTTTTACTTCCCTCTCATCTATATCTTGAGTTTGTATTTGTTCTAATGGTTCGGTAATAATTTTTTCTTTGGCTATTTCTGATATATCAGCAGATGGTTTAGCTAAAGCTTCCTGCTGTTCTGCTTTTTCCTGCGCAAAGTCGGCAAATTCTTGGCTTGACATTTTTTTATCACCCATATCAACAACTTCATCAGATAATCCTTTTTCAAAAGGATATTCTGCTTTTGGTATTCTAATTTTTGGCTCTTCAATAATAGGTTTTTTATCAAGAAAGTCAGGCTTTTTTTCAATTGGGTTCATTTCGTGTCCTGTGTCTAATGTTTCTGATGCGCCAATTATTTTTCCAGTTTCTGGGCTAACTTCTTTAATATTAAATCCATCTTGTTCACTGCCTTCTAAAACATAAGC
>CAYNCE010000013.1:0-7708 GCA_964395855.1 uncultured Gammaproteobacteria bacterium
CGCAGAATGCGATTTGGAATTGCTGGCGCGTGAACAACTTCTTCATTAATACAAGAGCAAATAGTAGTTGGGAAACCGCGGTAATCTTTAAATGCTGGCCAGCCGTTTATTTTTTTAATCTCTGATTCAGCCAATTTATCCAAATCTTGTGTGTTAACGCCAACATCAACTTTTTTAACTAACAAATCTAAAATTTGCGCCAAGTGTTGCCCACACTGGCGCATAATATTTATTTCTTCTGGAGATTTTATGGGAATCATCAGATTTTTAATTTCTCAAACATCTCATCTCTCACTTCTTCAATACTCTGCTCGCCATTAATCTCAATTAATAACTTTTTATCGCGATAATATTCAACAACTTCTTCTGTTTCAGTGTGATAAATTTTTAATCGTTTGCGAATAGCTTCTTCTGTGTCATCTTCACGAATTTCTAGTTTTTCTCCGCATTCATCACAAATCCCTTGTTTTTTTGGAGGATTAAATTTGATGTGATAAACTTTGCCGCATTTTAAACAAGTGCGCCGTCCACTTAATCTATAAACAGCTTCTTGGTCAGAAATATCTACAAGTAGAACATGAGTAATATCAGTTACTGTCTCAATAAATTTTGCCTGAATAAGAATACGAGGAAAGCCATCAAAGATAAAACCATTTTCACAATCTGGTTGAGTTATTCGGTTTTTGGCTAATTCATGCACAATTGAATTTGGGACAAGTTGCCCTTTATTCATATATTCTTTTGCTTCTTTTCCGATTTCTGTTTTGTTTTCAATTTCATTTCGCAATAATTGTCCTGGTGATATGTTTGGGATGTTTAATTTTTCAGATAAAAATTCTGCTTGAGTTCCTTTGCCAGACCCTTGCGGTCCAAGAATAATTATTTTGTAGGTTTTGTTCATAATATTTTTATAACCCCTCATAATCTCTCATCACCAATTGTGAATCAATTTGACGCACAGTTTCCAGCACAACAGAAACTACGATTAATAATGAAGCGCCTGAAATAGCAATACTTTGGACATCAGTAAGCGGACCAATCAGTAAGGGCAAAACCGCGATTAAACCTAATGATAAAGCGCCAGCCAGCATAATACGCACAGAAACCTTGCTTAAATAATCTGTAGTTTGTCGGCCAGGGCGAATACCCGGAATAAATCCCCCTTGTTTTTGCAGATTTTCAGCGATTTGGTGTGGATGAAAAATAACAGATGTGTAAAAATATGTAAAACCAAAAACAAGAAAGAAATATAAAATGCCATAAGCCAAGCCGCCAGGTTTTAAAATATCAGTGATGAAAATTGAAGCGTTGCGGATAAATTCTGATTTAGCATTAGCAAAAAATTGGGCAATCAGAGTTGGAAACATTACAATAGCAATCGCAAAAATAATTGGAATCATTCCAGCTTGGTTAACTTTTAAAGGCAAATGAGTATCAAAACCTCCGTACATTCTGTTTCCTCTAACTCTTTTTGCGTAAGAAATTGGGATATTGCGCTGACCTTCTGTTATCATAACAACACCAGCGACAGTTAGAACAGCGATAACTAAAAACGCAATGTAACCAGGGGCTTTGCTTGGGTTAGTTGAAATATCAGTAATCATTTTCGGAATAGCAGTTGGAATACCAGAAACAATTCCCGCAAAGATGATTAAAGAAATACCATTGCCAATTTTCTTTTCAGAGATTAATTCACCAATCCACATTAAGAAAACCGTGCCAGCAGTTAAAATAATTATAGTTGATAAATATTGGCTAGCGCCTAGACTTCCAATAATGCCACCTGAACTTTGCAAGATTTTAATCATACTATAACCTTGTAAAACAGCTAATGGCACAGTTAGCATGCGTGTGTACTGATTGATTTTTTTCTGCCCGCTTTCACCTGATTTTGACAATTCTTCTAAAGCTGGAACAATCATTGTTAAAAGTTGGAAAATAATTGAAGCTGTAATATATGGGCCAATGCCTAACGCAACAATTGAAAAATTAGCCATACCCCCGCCAGAAAAAATATTTAACAAACCTAATAATTCATTTCTGTTAAATAAATCTTTTAAGGCTTCTAAATCAACTCCTGGCATTGGAATTTGCGCCGCAATTCTAAAAACAATAAGCAATCCCAAAACAAACAGAATTGATCTGCGTAAATCATGGTCTTTCCAGATTTGGTGTAATTTTGAAATGAATTTCATATTTTATTTTACACTTCCTCCTGCTTTTTCGATTTTTTCTTTTGCTGATTTTGACACTTTACAGTTTTCTATTTCTAATTTTACACTAATTTCGCCATTTGCCAAAATTTTAACTTTATTTTGAATCTTATCTATTAATTTTTTCTGTTTTAAAATTTGGGGAGTTATTTTTCCGCCTTTTGGAAATTTATCGTTTAAGGTGTTTAAATTTAAAATTTCTGGTTTTTTATTTCTAGATTTAAAACCTTTTAATTTATGTGTGCGTTCAATTAACTGTCGCATTCCTAATCTTTTCAAACCTGAAACACCAGAACGAGCTTTTTGTCCTTTTAATCCTTTACCGCTGTAAGTCCCGCGTTTGCCGCCACGACCAATTTTCTTTCTCTTTTTTTGAGAATTTTTTGCAGGATGAATTGTGTGTAGACTTAACATAAAATTTAAAATTATTTTTTATTTATTTTTCTGGGCGGTTTTAGTTTTTTTAATGCTTCATAGGTTGCTTTAACATTATTAATTTTATTTTTACTGCCCATCATTTTGCCAACGATATTTTCGATTCCAGCCAAATCTAAAACTACGCGCATTGCGCCGCCAGCTTTGACTCCAGTTCCTTGTGGAGCTGGTTTTAACATTACACGAGCTGAATTAAATTTTTCACGGATTTCGTGAGTAATAGTTCCGTTATTTAACTTAACTTCAAACATTATTTTTTTAGCTTGTTCAACAGCTTTGGAAACAGCAATTGTTACATCTTTGCCTTTAGCTACGCCATAAGCTACTTTGCCTTTTTTATTGCCGAGTACAACTAAGGCGCGGAAATTTAATCTTTTTCCTCCGCGAGTAACACGAGTCACGCGCGTTAAATCAACCAACTTTTGTTCAAATTCGGATTTTTCTCGTTTAAATTCTTTTTTGTTGCTTTTGTTCATAAGATTAAAATTTTAGTCCTGCTTTACGCGCTCCTTCTGCCATTGCTTTTACTCTGCCGTGATATTTATATCCTGATTTGTCAAAAACACAAGTTTTTATTTTTTTTGCAATTGCTTTTTCAGCTAGAATTTCGCCTACTTGATAAGCTATTAATACTTTGTTAGTTAGATTATTATTATTTTTATTTTCAATTCCTTCATTTCTTAATTTCTCAATTTCTTTTTTATCTAATTTTTTATCATTTGCGCTAGCTAATGTTTTGCCTTTTTCATCATCAATTAATTGCGCTGAAATATTTTTTAAACTTCTAAATACGCTTAATCTTGGTTTTGTTGCAGTACCAAAAATTTGAGCTCTAACTCGGGCTTTTCTTCTTTGTTGTTTTTGAGTTTTTATTTTTTGTTTATTCATTATTGAGTTGCTCCTTTTGCTTGCTTTCCTGCTTTGCGACGAATTATTTCATCAACATATTTAATGCCTTTGCCTTTGTATGGCTCTGGTTTTTTGATTTTTCTAATTTGAGCTGCGGTTTCGCCAACTAGTTGTTTGTCAATGCCAGATATAGTGATTAAATTTTTTTCAACAGCAATGTCAATATTTTTTGGAATTTTAAAATTAACTGGATGTGAAAAACCAACATTTAAAACTAATTCTCCGCCAGAGGCGGATCCAGTTTTTCCAGTAATCACGGCTTTGTAACCAACTCCATTAATTTCTAATTTTTTTTCAAATCCTTCTGTTACGCCAATAATCATATTATTAATTAATTGTCTAAAAGTTCCCCAAAGCGCTTTTTCTTTTTTTACATCTTTATTTTTTATATCAACATTTAATTCTTTTTTGTCATCTGAAAAATTTAATTTAATTTCTGGAATTAATTTTTGTTTTAATTCTCCTTTTGGTCCTTTGACAATTACAAAATCATTATCAATTTTTACATCAACTTTTTCTGGAATTAAGATTGGTTTTTTCCCGATTCTACTCATAAATTTGTTTAATAAATTTCACAAATCACTTCCCCGCCCAGATTTTTTTTCTTAGCTTCCACATTTGTCATCAAACCCTTGGATGTTGAGACAATTGCTATGCCGTAATTATTTAACACAATTGGCAGTTTGTCTTTTGTAGTATAAACACGACGACCAGGTTTTGAAATGCGCGTTAGTTTAATTATGCGTGGTTGATTGTTGTTATATAATAATTTAATTTTTAATTGATTGAATTTATCATTTTTATCTTCAATTTTTTCAACTTTACCCAGCCATTTTTCATCTGATAATATTTTAGCAATATTAAATTTGGTTTTTGAGAACCCCAAAACCACAGTTTCTTTTTTAACTGCTTGAGCATTTCTTATTCTTGTTAACATGTCTGCGATTGGGTCACTATGCATAAATTTATTTACCAACTACTTTTTTTAATTCCCGGTATTTCTCCTTTATTGGCTAATTCCCGGAAACAAATGCGGCACAATCCAAAATCACGCATAAAACCACGATTGCGTCCACATCGCCAACAACGATTCACTTGGCGTGTGGTGAATTTTGGTTTTCTTTTTGATTTAGCGATTTGAGCTGATGTGGCCATGTTTTTATTCTTTCTGAAATGGAAATCCTAATAATTTTAATAATTTTAAACCTTGCTCGTATTTTTTAGCAGTTGTGGTTATTGCTATTTCTAAACCATGAATTTGTTCAACTTCTGACATATCAATTTCAGCAAAAGCAATATGCTCTTTAAATCCTATATTTAAATTGCCTTGTTTGTCAACAGCTTTAGGGCTGATACCTCTGAAATCTCTAACACGCGGCAAACTGACATTAATTAATTTATCAACAAAATCATACATACGATTGTTGCGTAAAGTGACTTTGGCTCCAACAATATTTCCTTCGCGAGTTTTAAAAGCTGAAATAGCTTTTTTAGCTTTAGTAAAAATAGGTTTTTGGCCTGTAATTCTTGTTAAAGTTTTTTCAATTAGTTCTAAATATTTGTCATCACGCTTGGTTGATGAAATACCGACATTTAAAGTAACTTTTTCTAATTTTGGCACAGTCAAATTATTTTTGTAACCAAATTCTTCCTTTATTTGAGGAATTATTTTTTTATTATATTTTTCTTTTAATTTAGACATAATTTAAAAAGTATTTTTACATTTTTTGCAAATTCTTTGTTTTTTATTTCTGGTTGTTTCACTTTTGTTTTGTCTTATTTTAAACCCAACTCTTGTTGGTTTGCCGCATTTAGGGCAAATCAACTGAACATCTGAAATATTCATTGGAGCTGGGAACATAATGCGTTGACCTTTTTCACCTGATTTTTTTGGGCGTAAATGTTTATATCTTAAATTTAAACCCTCAACTACGATTTTAACATCTTTACCTGAGCGGGTTTTAACTGCGCTGGACGAATGCAGCACATTTAAAACTTTCCCAGTTTTACCTTGGTCTTTACCACACAATATTTTTACTGAATCGCTTTTTTTTATTTTCATAAGATTTTATTCGGGTGTCACAAGACTTCTGGCGCTAATGAAATGATTTTATTAAATCCTTTAGCGCGCAATTCTCTTGCTACTGGTCCAAAAATACGTGTTGCCTTAGGATCTTTGTTTTTAGGGTCAATAACCACGCCAGCGTTTTCGTCAAAACGAATGTAAATGCCTGATCCACGACGCATTTCTTTTTTAGTCCGCACAATTACAGCTTTAACCACATCACCTTTTTTAATGTTAGCGTGCGGTGCAGCTTCTTTAACAGCGCAAGTTACAATATCGCCAACACAGGCAAATCTTTTTCGATAACCACCAGTTACGCGAATAACCTGCAGCTTTTTGGCTCCAGAATTATCAGCTAGTTTCATTGTTGACATTAGTTGTAACATATAAATATTGCTAGTTTACGCCACACGCCATCTTTTATCTTTAGAAAGTGGTCTGCATTCTACAAAAGAAATTTTATCTTTGATTTTAAATTTATTTTTTTCATCGTGGACTTTATAATTTTTAGAAATAGTGTAACGTTTATGATATTTAGGATGAATTTTTGTGCGATCAACTTTAACAACAATGGTTTTATTCATTTTATCAGAAACCACCGTACCAGTGAAGGTGCGTTTAATAATCTTTTTTTGTTTCTTGTCCTCCGTAGCTTTAGCGAAGGAGGGTGTCTTTTTATTTTGTTTCATGTTTTTCTTTTAAAATAGTCAATATCTGCGCAATTAATTTTTTAGTTGTCCAAATATCACTAACTTTTTTAAGTTGTCTTTGCGCAACTTTAAATCTCATCTCGCGCAACTTTTCTCGAGATTCATTTAGCATTGTCTTTAATTCATTATCTGATTTTAATTTTAGTTCTTTGATTTTCATAATGTTTATTTCCCAACCACCTTGCACTTTACTGGCAGTTTATGCGCTGCCGCAGTTAAAGCTTCGCGCGCTTTATCTTCTGGAATTCCGTCAATTTCAAACATAATTGTACCAGGTTTGACATCAACTACAAAATGATCCGGGGCGCCTTTGCCTTTTCCCATTGGTGTTTCCGCGCCTTTGGTTGTGACTGGTTTATCTGGGAAAATACGGATCCATATTTTGCCTCCTTTACGGATATATCGGACAATCACGCGCCGTGTAGCTTCAATTTGTCTTGAAGTAATCCAAGATGCAGTCGTGGCTTTTAAACCAAAACTGCCAAAATCTACATTGGTCAAACGCGAAGCCTGATTGCCAGATGTGCCAGCTTGTTGATGCCATTTACGATGTTTTGTTTTTTTGGGACTTAACATAAATTTAATTAAATTTTTCTCCTTTATAAATCCAAACCTTAACTCCAATCGCGCCATAAGTTGTCTTAGCTGTCGCGGTTCCATAATCAATGCTAGCGCGCAAAGTGTGCAAAGGAATTTTGCCTTGTGTTAATTTTTCAGTGCGGGCAATTTCTACCCCGCCTAATCTGCCTGCGCAAGCAATTTTAACACCTTGCGCCCCAGCTTTCATAATAACTTCAATATTGCGTTTCATTACGCGTCGGTATGGAATTCTTTTTTCTAGTTCTAAAGAAATATTTTGGGCCATAATCGGGGCTGAAAGTTGCGGTTTATTAACTTCTTTAATATTGATTGACATTTTAATTTTTCTGTTTTTAAGAATTTTTTGTTGTAAATATTTTTTAATCTCTTCAATGTTTGAACCTCCGCGTCCAATAATAATACCTGGTTTTGAAGAATGCAAAGTAATATTTATATTATCTGGGGATCTTTCAATTTCTACACTTTCTAAACTGCATTCGCGTAATTTAGAAGTTAAATATTTTCGCATACCCGTATCTTGTTCTAACTGCTTGGCGAAAAGAGGACCACGCTTAAACCAGCGGGATGACCAATTCTCGCTTAAACCAATTCTGAAAATTTTTGGATTAACTTTATGTCCCATAGATTTATTAAACTGTTTATATACTTTTTCTTCTAAACATCCTCTTCAAAACTCCGCCCTTATCCTTTTTCCTCACAGTATCCAAGTGTTGTTTATTTCTATCGCTTCCTTCCCTTCTAACATCTTTAATTTCTTTTTTATATGCCTCTTTTTT
>CAYNCE010000013.1:7808-14814 GCA_964395855.1 uncultured Gammaproteobacteria bacterium
CCCAATTCTTTAACTTCATCTAAACTTTTAACTATTTTAATGTCTTTATCAATTTTTTTAGTTTTAGATTTTTTAATATCAGATTTATCAGAGCTTATCAGAGTTTTATCAGTGTGTTTCTCAGCTTTTTCATCCAAAATAATACTAATATGACTGGTTCTTTTATTGATTGCTGACGCGCGCCCAAATGCTCGTGGTTGCCATCTTTTGATTGTTTGTCCCTCATCTACGCGTAATTCTGAAATATATAGATTATCTGATTTTAATTTAAAGTTATTAGTAGCATTTGCAACAGCGCTATTTAATAATTTTAACATTGGGCGGCTAGCTTTTTTATTCATAAATTGCAACTGATTTTGCGCAATTTTAACATCCAGCCCCCGAATAACATCGGCTACCAATCTTACCTTTCTAGGTGATATTCTTAAATTGGAAAGTTTAGCTGTGACTTGCATATATTTTTATTTTTTCGTGGATCGGTCTACTTCTTTTTGCTTTTTACCGCCGTGTTTAACAAATTTACGTGTTGCGGAGAATTCGCCTAATTTGTGGCCAACCATATTTTCAACTACAAAAACTGGAATGTGGATTTTACCATTGTGGACACCAAATGTAAAGCCAACCATTTCAGGTGTAATTGTTGAATTTCTAGCCCATGTTTTGATTACAATTTTATCGCCAACCTTAAGTTTACTGACTTTTTTCATCAGTTTGGCATCAATGTATGGACCTTTTTTTAAACTTCTACTCATATTTTTAAATTATTTTTTCTTATGTTTTTTACGTTTCTTAATAATTAATTTATCTGTCCATTTTGGTTTGCGAGTTTTAACACCAAGCGCTGGCTTGCCCCATTTTGTTTTTGGATGTTTCATCCCGATTGGGTGTCTTCCTTCGCCTCCGCCGTGTGGGTGGTCAACTGGATTCATAGCTTTACCGCGAACAGTTGGTCTTATACCCATATGTCTTTTACGACCAGCTTTTCCAATGCGGATTAATTTTGCTTCTGAATTTGAAACTTGCCCAATAGTTGCAAAGCATTCTTTTCTAAATAATTTAATTTCACCTGAAGGCATTTTTAATTGTGCGTATTTGCCTTCTATATTTTGTAAAATTATGCTAGTGCCAGCTCCGCGAGCCATCTTGCCGCCTTTGCCTGATTCTATTTCAACATTATATACCATGCTGCCTTGTGGAATCAACTCCAAAGGCATACGATTACCGTTTTTTATTTCTATTTTTTTAGCTGAGCTCATTACTTCATCTCCAACTTTCATGCCAATACTGGCTAAAATATATGACAAATTGTTGGCTCCATGCTCCTGCGTGGAGCCATTTTGTTCTGTTTTTTTGTATTTTATCAGCGCAATTCTAGCGTTACGATTTGGGTCATATTCAATAGATTGGACCACAGCCGGCGCATCAAATTTTTGACGTTTAAAATCAACCATGCGATAAATTTTTTTAGCTCCGCCGCCACGATGACGAACTGTAATTCTGCCTTGATTGTTGCGGCCAGAATATTTTTTAAGTTTTTTAGTTAGACTCTTCTCTCTTTTTTTGCCTTTGGTTAAATCAGAAAAACTTACAACAGATGTTCTGCGTCTAGCTGGCGTTGTTGGTTTATAGACTTTAATAGGCATATTTTTATACTCCTTCGTAAACATCAATTTTATCGCCAGAACGAAGTATTATGATTGCTTTTTTCCAATTTTTTAATTTGCCATAGCGTCTGCCATAGCGGACCATTTTTCCGCGCATATTTATTGTATTAACTTTTAGCGGTTTAACGCCATAAAGCGAATGAATAGCTTTTTTAATTTCAGATTTATTTGTGTCTGCCCTTACTTCAAAAACATATTGATTGTCTGCGCCTAATTCAGATGCTTGTTCAGTAATAATTGGTCTAATTAGATTTTTATAAGCGCTGCCGTGGGTTTTCCCGACGCGAGGTCGGGATCCCGACTTTACGTCGGGATTTTCTTTTTTTTTATCTTTAATTTTAATATCCGCAGGCTTTTTAGTCTGCTTATCTTTTTTCTCTGTTTTTTTTCTTGAAAATAATCCCATATTATTTTAAATACACTTTCTCAATTACTTTTAAACTTTTTTCTGCGATTAAAACTTTTTCAAATTTTAATAAATCCAAAACATTTAAACTATCTGCTGTTGTGATTTTAATACCTTGTAAATTTCTGCCGGCATTAAAAATATTTTTATTGCTTTTTTCTAAAATTACTAAAAGTGATAGTTTGTATTTTTTTATGTCAAAATTTTTAGATTTTTTTATTTCTTTTAATTTCAACACATTGGCTAAATTTTTAATTACACCAATAAGTTCTTGTGTCTTTCCATTTTCAAGATTCAACTCATCTAATAAAATAAATAAATCATTATTTGCTTTGTCAGATAAACACATAAATAAAGCTTTTGTTTTTTGTTTTTTATTAACTTTTTTAGAAAAATTTCTATCTTTAGTCGGACCAAAAGTTACACCGCCGCCAACCCAAATTGGTGAACGAGTTGAACCATGTCTTGCGCGTCCAGTTCCTTTTTGTTTCCAAGGTTTAACCCCGCCGCCGCGAACTTCGCTTCTATCTTTAGTATGCGCAATCGCAACACGAGAATTTGCCATTTGCGCTACAGCAACTTGATGCACAACAGAATTTTTTATTTCAATTCCAAAAATTTTAGAATTTAATTCTATTTCTTTTATTCTTTCACCACTTGAATTGTAAACTAGATATTTTTTCATAAAAAGACTTTGGTTGTTGCGTTTAATTTTGATTATTTGCGAATAGTGCTAATTTTAGCTAATAATGCGAATTGGGCTTGACATTTTTTTAAAAATTTGCTAAACTAAATTAAATCCACATTAAAAATAAATTAAATATTTGGAGGTTAAAATGAAACATTTTTTTTTAATTATTATTTTTGTAGCTGGAATTACTACTCCTCTTTGGTTGCCAAATGTGCCTAGTGGATGGGAATGGATAGATATTTTATTATTATCTTTGTCCCCCATTGTTTTAGGGTTTTTATTGTTTTCAAAACCTAAATCGTATGAAACTATTTAAAAATATTTATTAAAAAATTTGGAGGTAAAAATGTATCTAATAATCAGTGCAATCAGTACAGTTTTATTAATAGGAGCTATTATAGGAACAATTCTAGGGTTCATTATTAAAATTTTTGACCCGACATTTAATTTTACCCCTACGATTGGTATCATTTTAACGATTTTCTTTTCTCTAGTGACCTTTTTTTCTTATAAAAAAGACAAGAAAGATGAGAAGGCATAATAAAATCATTTGGGTCTTTGTTCCAAAATTCTGGAGCAAAGACCTTTTTTATTTTCAAAGAAAATTTGATTTTAAATAGCTCATAATTTTTAGCTAAATGGCTCAAATGGTGTAAATGAGCCATTTATTAATTTCAAATGAGCCATTTAATTTTAATTTAGTGGTTTTTATTTATTTTTAATAAATATTCTTAAATCTTATCTCTTAAATCATAAATCTTTTTTTATTCTTTTTCCTCAATTTCTCCCTTTCTTAATTTCTCAATTTCTTCTGATTTTTTGTTTTGAACATTTACTTTCAATTCTCCATCACCTTGAATTAAAATCAGTGAATTGCGACTACCCGGCACCGCGCCTTTAATGTATAAAATATTCTTTTCTTTATCAATCTTAATTATGTCTAAGTTTTTAACAGTAATTTGCTCTGAACCCATATGACCAGGCATTCTTTTGCCTTTAAAAACTCTAGCTGGTCCAGTTGGTCCAGATGACCCAGGCATTCTTAGTTGGTCTTTGTGGCCATGACTGGCAGGACTTCCATGAAAACTGTGGCGCCTAACAACACCTTGGAAACCCTTGCCTTTTGAAGCGCCAGTAATTTTAACTTTGTCGCCTATTTCAAAAGTTTCAACTGTAATTTTATCTCCACGCTTTAATTCGTTTTTTTGTTCTAAACGAAATTCACGCAACCAGCGGAAATTTTCTAAATCTTTTAAATGTCCTTTAACAGCTTTTGACAAGGATTTTTTTTTATCAAAACCAATTTGAACTGCTGAATATTTATCTTTGCTATCTTGTTTTTTAATTTGAGTAATTAAACACGGGCCAGCTTGAACTAGAGTGACAGGGATAACTTCACCTTTTTCATTAAAAATTTGTGACATTTCTAATTTTTTTCCAAGAATGAATTTCATAAAAATAAAATCTGGTTATCAAAAACCAGACTAAAAAAATAAATAGTTTTAAATTTTATTTTCTTAATTTGGTTTTTTAACCTTTTTAATCATTTCAACAGCTTGCGAACTGTCCCCCGAGTACTCGGGGCATCATTCGTTATGCCTAAATGATTATTATTTATCTGCGTTAATCTGTTTTCAAATCTGTGTAAATTAGTGTTTTACTACATCTTGATTTCAATATCAACGCCACTTGGTAAACTTAAATTTGATAACTGATCAATAGTTTTAGCATTCGGGTTGTAGATGTCAATTAATCTTTTGTGAATACACATTTCAAACTGTTCGCGCGAATCTTTATGCACAAATGAGGATCGGTTAACTGTGTATTTCTTTTTTTCAGTTGGTAAAGGCACTGGGCCTTTAAATTCTACACCAGTTTTTTTGACATTATCAATAATTGTCCGTACAGCTTGATCAATGACTTTATGATCATAAGCGCGGATTTTGATGCGAACTCGTTGTTTGTATTCTTGATCTGGATTGTTTTGACTCTCGTCTTTTTTAATTTTGTCTGACATTTAAATTTTATTTAAACTCCCCCGCTTCTCGCAAGAGGCGGGGGAGAAAACAAATTTATTTTATAATCTTAGTAACCACACCAGCGCCTACAGTATGTCCACCTTCACGAATAGCGAATTTAAGTTTTTCTTCCAAAGCAATTGGTTGGATTAATTTAACTTTTGAAGTAACTGTGTCGCCAGGCATTACCATTTCAGTGCCTTCTGGTAATTCAATTTCACCAGTTACATCAGTGGTTCGAATGTAGAATTGTGGTTTGTAACCTTTCATAAATGGTGTGTGCCGTCCACCTTCTTCTTTGGTTAGAATGTAGATTTCGGCATCAAATTCAGTGTGTGGAGTGATTGTGCCAGGTTTAGCAATAACTTGACCGCGCATAATGTCTTCTTTTTTGGTTCCACGCAATAAAATACCTGCGTTATCACCTGCGCGACCTTCATCTAATGACTTATTAAACATTTCAATACCAGTTACAACTGTTTTTTGAGTTTCTTTTAAACCAACAATCTCAACTTCTTCATTAATTTTAATCACACCTCTTTCAATACGGCCAGTAGCCACAGTGCCACGACCTTCAATTGAGAAAATATCTTCAATTGGCATTAAGAAAGGTTTTTCAGTATCACGTTTTGGCTCTGGGATGTATTCATCTAATTTTTCTAATAATGTTAAAATTGACTTATAATTTTCGTCATCTTTGTTGCCAGCTTGAGCAGCTTCCAGAGCTTTCAAAGCTGAACCTTTAATAAATGGGATTTCATCACCAGGAAATTCATATTTTTTTAACAAATCCTTAATTTCTTCTTCAACTAAATCAATTAATTCAGGATCATCAACTTGGTCAGTTTTGTTTAAATAAACAACAATAGCTGGCACACCAACTTGGCGAGCCAATAAAATGTGTTCGCGTGTTTGAGGCATTGGGCCATCAGCCGCAGACACAACTAAAATTGAACCATCCATTTGAGCCGCGCCGGTAATCATATTTTTAATGTAGTCAGCGTGTCCGGGACAATCAATATGAGCATAATGACGATTGTCAGTTTCATACTCAACGTGGGCAGTATTAATAGTGATACCGCGGGCTTTTTCTTCAGGCGCGTTATCAATTTCGTCTAAACTTTTTTTCTGCGCAATTTTTCCTTCAGCATTAAGAACTGCGAGGATTGCCGCAGTTAAAGTGGTTTTACCGTGGTCAACATGACCGATTGTGCCAATATTGACATGAGGTTTTGTTCGTTCGAATTTTTCAGCCATAATATTTATGGTTTGCTAACAACCGCCCTAAAGGGCGTTTTGTCCAGTTGTTAGAATTAATTTATACTAATAATATTTTATAAAATAAATAAAAATTAGTCAAGTTTTAGTTTAACAGATATAAAAGATAGTGTCAAATTCTTGCGCAATTCTAATCTAATAAATTGGTTCTTCTTCAAATTCGCTTGTCTTATCATCATCTGTCCCATCATCACTGTCATCGTAGCTCATATCAATAATTGGTTTTTCTTCTGGTGTAAAGATATCTGAAGCAATAATGTCTGGCGGCGGCGGGATATCTTCGTATTTGATTGGGTCATTTTGGACGGGCTTGTTTTTTTCTTCAGTAATTTCATCATCCATTTCATCATCAAAAATTTCATCATCAAAGTTGTGTTCTGGGCCCAAAGGATCACTAAGCAATAAATCATCTTCTTCTTCGTCATTGTGGTCTTGCTTCCAAATTGCGATATCGCGGTCAATTTGGTCTAACAATTCTTTTTCACTTAAATCTTTCACACTACTCTTGTTTTCCACAATTGTTTCATACTCTGTAAATGGCATAAGCATAAAACTGGCTTCACCATTTTCATCTGTGATAATAACTTTGTCATTTGTTTTTTTAACTAGGTTTAGGATTTTGTTAATGTTGTTCATAAGTTTAAGCCATTAATTGCTGTTTGATAATTTCTTTGGCTGATAACAGGGGTTTTTTGGACATAATCTACTTCTAAAAAAGTAAAAATTGGTTCAGAATAATTTTTCTGAATCTCTTTAATTTGATCTGTTTCGTCTTCAAAATACAACTCAACTGCTTCTTTTAAATTATTTTTTGCTTCTTGGATAGTTCTACCTTGTGATGCAACCCCACTAACTAAATCTTTGGCTACAAACCAATCATCTTCTTTATTAATTGACGCGATAAATTTATAGGACATATTTTTTTAATTTATTTTCTGTATTTATTTTA
>CAYNCE010000014.1:0-4265 GCA_964395855.1 uncultured Gammaproteobacteria bacterium
TGTTTTTGATGTTTTATCAACTTTTATTCTCTTATTTTTGGTTTTTGCAACTGTTATAATTAACAGTTTTGAAAATAAGGATGAAGAAACACAGCAGCATAAATCTGAGTTTAATATTTTAACTTTTGCAATTATACTTATTCTTGTTTTGTTCAGCGCGTTTATTTTTAACATCAAGCCAATGCAAGCTAATATACGCGGTATTCAAGGTTTGGTTGCTTTTAGATTAAATAATGCTAATTTAGCAGTTGATATTTTTCAACAAGCATTTGATATGAAAACTTATCAAACTCCGGAATTGCGACAAAAATTAGGTGATAATATATTATTATATAATAAAGCTGGTAAAAATTTATCTAAAGATGATATAAATAAAAATTTTACAAAAACTATTGAAATTTTAAAAGACAATATCAGAGAACATCCTTATGATGTTCAAAATCATATGTATTTGATGGCAATCTTAAATAAGGCGGTTTACAGCAACCAAGATATTGCTTATCTTAATCAAATAATTGAATTAGGATATAGCGCTTTAAAATTATCGCCAACAAGGCCGCAAATTTATTTTGAAATGGGGCAGGCAGAAGCTACACGTAAAAATTACACAGCAGCAGAAAAATACTTTCAGGCAGGTGCGGACATAAATCCAGCAACTCTTGAATCACACTTAAATTTGCTTAATATTTATGTA
This sequence comes from uncultured Gammaproteobacteria bacterium, assembly GCA_964395855.1. Classification (GTDB taxonomy): domain Bacteria; phylum Patescibacteriota; class Patescibacteriia; order UBA2196; family UBA2196; genus CAYNCE01. The sequence goes on from CAYNCE010000014.1 coordinate 695, forward strand.
CTTTCCAAACAACTGGAAAAGGCAGATGATAAATATAATTGGATGAAAGAAAAAGGTTTTCTTTTTGAAACCCCAACAAATTTAAATCGATTATATAATGTTTATATGCTGGCTGATAACAAGCTAAAAATGGCTGAGGTTTTAGAACAGCTAATTAATATACAGCCAGACGGAGCAAATTATGCCCGTTTAGCCGCAGTGTATAAAGAAATGGGCAAGTACAATGAAGCTTTAGCTGCTGTGCAAAAAGCTGTTGAGCTTGACCCGTCTCTTAAAGCTGAAGCAGAAAAGTTTATTCAAATGCTTAATCAATAATTATGCAAAAACTTAAAACAACAAAAATTTTGCTATCTTGTTATCTTGCTATCTTGTTAATTTTGCCACAAATTGTTGTTGCAGAAAACAAAGCAAATAATTCATTATCGCCCCACAAATCTGGTGAACTTTTAGTAAAATTAAAAAATAGTGAAGAAATTTATAAATTTAAATTTAGCTCTGATAATGAATTAGAATCACTAATTAATTTTTATAATACTCAACCTGATGTTGAATACGCAGAACCAAATTATATTTATAAAGCATCAATTGAACCACTTGACGCATATTATCCTCAACAACATTATTTACGACAAATAAAAGCGCCTCAAGCTTGGAGTATAACTACTGGTAATGATAAAATAACTATTGCTATTATTGATTCTGGGGTTGATATTGACCACCCTGATTTAAAAAATAACATCTGGGTTAATATTAATGAAATTCCAAATAACGGAATTGATGACGATGAAAATGGTTTTACTGATGATGTAAATGGTTGGGATTTTATTGATAATTCCAATGATCCAAACCCAAAATTAACTGAAAATTATTCAAAAGTTGCAATAAAACACGGCACAGTTGTAGCTGGAATTGTTGCCGCGCAAAGTGGCGGTTATCAAGGAATAGTTGGTGTAACCTGGAATTCAAAAATTATGCCGCTAAGAGTTTTAGACTCTACTGGAGTAGGTGACACAATGACAGTCGCAAAAGCGATTGATTACGCGCGAGAACAAAAAGCAGATATTATAAATTTAAGTTTTGTTGGACAAGGTAAAAGTTTAACATTAGAAAAATCAATTCAGCAAGCGCACAATGCGGGAATTTTAATTGTAGCTGCTGCTGGCAATGAAGTTTCATCTGGAATAAATTTAGATCAAATTCCAGAATATCCTGTTTGTCACGATGGCCCAAATGGAGAAAACTGGATAATTGGAGTTGCGTCCATAAACAGCGACGAAAAACTTGGTAGCTTTTCAAATTATGGCGGAAAAAATATTGATTTAACAGCGCCGGGAGTAAATTTATTTAGTGCAGTTTATCATGATGACAATGACGCTAATTTTAAAAAATATTATGAATCTGGCTGGACAGGAACTTCTGTTTCCGCGCCGCAAGTTGCTGGAACAGCAGCATTAATTAAATCAATCAATCCAGAATTATCTTTAGAACAAATTAAAGATATTTTATTAAACAGCGCTGATAATATTGACGCGAAGAATGATTCTAAATACAAAAATCTTTTAGGCAAAGGCAGGTTAAATGTTTATAACACAATTTTACAAGCTGGATATAAAATTCCATCTCAAACAGTTAGCTATGATAAAATAATCACATCTCCGGGTGAATTTGGAGGTCCGCATGTTCGCATATATAAAAAATCTAATTTACAAAACCAATTTTTTGCTTATGAAGAAAATTCACGCGGCAATTTGAGTTTAGCTATTGGTGATTTAAACAATGATTCTGAACCAGAAATAATTATCGGCTTGGGTGCAGGCATTTATCCTTGGGTTAAAGTTTTTGATGAAAATAGTAATTTAAAAAACCAATTCACTGCTTATGCCCCAAATTTCCGTGGCGGGGTAGAGGTGGCTGTAGGTGATGTGAATGGCGATGGCAGTTTAGAAATAATCACTGGCGCTGGCAAAGGAGGCGGTCCACATATTAGAATATTTAATTCTGATGGAATTTTAATTAATCATTTTTTTGCTTTTGATAAAAAAGATCGTTCAGGTATTTTAGTCACAGCAGCTGATATTAATGCTGATGGCCGAGCTGAAATTATTGCGACTAAAAAATCTAGCTCATCAGAAATTAAAATTTTTGATCTAAATGGAAATCTAATCAATAAATTTTTACCCAAACTAAACAATATTCTTAGTTTAACAGCTGGCAATTTAAATTCAGACAATTTGGGTGAAATAATAATCGGAGCTGGCAATGGCAATGAACCACGAGTTTTTGTCTTTGATAAAAACGGTAATTTACAAAATGAATTTTTAGCTTACGCGCCTAATTTTAAAGGTGGTGTGTTTGTCGCAATCGGCGATGTGGATGCTGATGGACAAAATGAAATTGTAACTGGCGCTGGACCCGGCGGAGGTCCACACATTAGAATTTTTGATAATTCAGGTAATCCCAAATTTCACTTTTTTGCTTATGATGAAAAATTCAGAGGCGGGGTTAAGGTTAGTGTTGAAAAATAATTCATTTGCAATAAAAAAATAATGATTCTATAATAAAACATATGAACAAAATACTTCCTTCTGGCAAACAAAACATTTTAATCACTGGCGGAGCTGGTTTTATTGGCTCACATTTGGCTGATGTTTTGGTTAAAGAAAACCATGTGATTGTGATTGATAATTTTGTAACTGGTTCAGAAAAAAATATTGACCATTTATTGCAAAATCCTAATTTTGAATTTGTTAAGTACGATTTGACTCATCCTTTTGACTTGATTAAATTTCCTGAACTACGCAAATTCAAAGTTGAATTACAGGGTGTGCAACAAATTTATCATTTGGCATGCCCAACTTCACCCAAAGAATATAACAAATACCCAATTGAAACTTTAATGACTAATTCGCATGCCACTTGGAATGCTCTGGAAATTGCAAAACAGTTTAAGTCTAAATTTTTATTCTTATCATCTTCTGCTATTTATGGCGATTTGGAAACACAGAATCCAATTAAAGAAGATGAATGGGGACATGTCAACCCAATTGGTCCACGCTCCTGTTATAATGAAGGCAAAAGATTTGCTGAAAGTTTGATAATGAATTACAACAAAAAATTTAATGTGGATACTAAAATCGCCCGTGTTTTTAATACTTATGGTCCGCGTATGAAAGTTGATGACGGCCGTATGATTCCTGATCATATTGTAGCTGCGCTCAATAATAAAGATTTAGTAATTTATGGCAGTCAAGAAGATGAGGGCAGTTATTGTTATATTCAAGATTTAATTGAAGGCATAACTCGTTTAATTGAAAGTGATATTCATACACCAGTTAATTTGGGCAGTACTGAAAAATATAAACTTGCTGATGTGGCGCGTTTTATTGCCCGCATATCTGGCTCACAATCAGAAATCAAATTTGAAACATTACCTGAATATTCTGGCAAACATCAACTAATTCCTGATATTTCTTTAGCCAAACAAGAAATTGATTGGTTTCCTATTGTGACTTTAGAAAAAGGTTTAGAAAAAACTATTGAAGATATGAAAGTTAAAATCGGGGAATATAAG
>CAYNCE010000014.1:4365-5802 GCA_964395855.1 uncultured Gammaproteobacteria bacterium
CAGAATGAGAAGAGAAATTAAGTAATTAATTAAGGTCTCTTTTCATTTAGAAAGAGACCTTTTCAATTTAAGAGATTAAAATAAAATTTTTTTCACCAATTTGGAGATTAGCTGTGATTATGAAAAGATTAAATTTGGTCTGACTAAATTTTTTCTTAGATTAATTACTTGCCAGTTTGTTGCTTTGTCAAAATAAAACTGGTGTTCCCCCAATAGGGAGGACTTTGTGTGATGTGACTTCTCTAAACACACCACCACCTAATCTCCAGTTTAGTGGAAGAAAAATATGTTATAATTAAGATGTTAAAGTTATCCACCTCATGCAAAAACTTTAACATCAAAAAGCTGTTGGTTCTGAATCAAAGGATAAAAAAACAAAATCTCTCTTCTCGTTCCGCAATACAGCGGAACATCTATCCTTTAACTCAACTTTCTTGATCAAATCAAGAAGCCAGCAGCTTTTTGATTTTTTAAAAAATTTTCACTAAATTTTAGATAATATAAAAAACCCTTATCTATTATATTTTTTGTAAAAAATATAAAGATTAAGGGTTTTTGTTTTTGATTGCTCATATCATAATTTACAGAGCAATCAGTTTGCTCTGGTTTTAGTTTAGTTTTCATGGGGTCTCCCAAATTTTAAGAGTTTTAAAAAAATTTTTTCTTTCTTCTTTTTCAATAATAACAGAAGCTCCTTTAACAAAGAATATTTCTATTTTTCCATTAACATCAATCTTGTTAATATCAAATCCGCCAAAACCAAATTTTCCTTTAGAAAAGGAGATGTTTACTCCATCAGGAGACCTTGCCAGAGCTTGACGCAAAAGTATGATTTTTTTATTCATAACTGCACCTCCAAAATTTTAGTGAATTAAAAAGAACTACTACTTAAATATAACAATTTTTTTTATTTATAGCAAAATCAAAACTCTATTTAAACCAGATAAATCTTTTTTAATTTTTATTTTATATTCTGGTAAAATATTTTTTACTATTTTTTTTATTTTATTTTTTTGGCTTGGGTCAATTTCAAGCAAAACATATTTTGGTTTATATTCTAAGTTTTTAATTTGTAAAAACAATTTTCTATATAAATCTAATCCATCTTTGCCAGCATACAGCGCTTTGCTTGGTTCATACATTAAATCTTTTTTATTTAATTTTTCCGGCAAATAAGGGAGGTTAGCGATTAAAATTGAATTATGAATTATGAATAATGAATTATGAATATTTTTTAAAAGATCAGATTTTATGAATTTTATTTTGTTATTTACTTTATGCAATTTTGCATTTCTCTTAGCAACTAATAATGCCCTGCCAGAAATATCTGTTGCAAACCCCTTAATTCCTAATTCATAATTCATAATTCTTTTTATAATAGAAATTATTATGCACCCAGAGCCAGTTCCAATTTCCAACACAAAAGCCTGCCCGCCG
>CAYNCE010000014.1:5902-14050 GCA_964395855.1 uncultured Gammaproteobacteria bacterium
AGCGACAAAGGGTTTTTAGTGAGCGTAGGCGGGTCAGGCTTTCTTCAACTAAAATTTCAGTTTCTGGACGGGGGATTAAAACATTTTTGTTAACTAAAAAATCCAAACCATAAAATTCTTTATGTCCAGTAACATAAGCTACTGGTTCACCTTTAACTCGTCGCTCAATTATTTTTTTAAATTTATTTTCTTGAGTTTTATTTAATTCAAATTCTGGATGAGAATAAATAAATGCTTTATCTTTTTTAATTACAAAACATAACAAAACTTCTGCGTCAAGATTTGATAATTTTTTATCTTTAATAGCAAATTTTAAAGCTTGATTTATTTGCATAATTTTAAAAACCGCTTTTACGCGGCTTTTTTTAATTCCTCAATAATTTCTTTAATCTCGCCATTCATTATTGCATTTATATTGTGCCAAGATTTTTTTATGCGATGGTCAGTTACACGGTCTTGAGGGAAATTATAAGTCCGAATCTTTTCAGACCGATCCCCAGAACCAATTTGCGATTTACGATCAGCAGATAATTTTGCTTGTCTTTTGTTTTCTTCAAAAGCTAATAAACGCGCGCGCAAAACTGATAAAGCCTTTTCCCGATTTTTGTGTTGTGACTTTTCATCCTGGCAGGATATCACTAAACCAGTTGGCAAATGCGTCACACGCACAGCTGAATCAGTTGTATTCACACTTTGGCCGCCCGGCCCAGAAGAACGATAAACATCAATTTTAATATCCTGTGGATTAATTTTAACATCAATTTCATCTGCTTCTGGCAAAACAGCTACTGTGATTGCAGAAGTGTGCACTCGTCCAGATTTTTCAGTTTCAGGCACGCGTTGCACACGATGCGTTCCGCTTTCAAATTTCATCCAGCCGAAAACTCCACTACCTGTAATTTTAAAAATAATTTCTTTAAAACCGCCAATGCCTATTGCATTACTAGATAATATTTGAGTTTTCCATCCCATGCTTTCTGCAAATTTTATATACATCCGAAACATTTCTGCTGTAAATAATGCTGATTCATCTCCTCCAGTGCCAGCTCGAATTTCAATAATTGCATTTTTCTTATCCAATGGATTGGCTGGGTTCAAATATTCATCAATTTCCTTATCTAAATTTAAAACTCTAACTTCTAAATTCTTATTTTCTATTTCAGCCATTTCAACTAATTCTTTATCCTTTTCTTGTTTAATTATTTTTTCATTATCTATTAATAATTTTTCTAATTTTTCTAACTTTTCTAATTTCTGAAAAATTTCTTTAATTTCACTAAATTCTTTGGACACTTGCGCGCATTTTTTTACATCACTTAAAATAACAGAATTTTGCTTGTCCGCCGTAGCCTTGGCAAAGGAGGACAAATCCTGTTCTAAATCATTATATTTTTCTTTTATTTTTTTATATTTTTCTTGCATATAGTTTAAACAAATTTAAAATCCTGCCATATTTAAATAATAGCAGGATTTTAATTTATTTTAAAGCTATTTTTTATCTGCTTTTTTAAGTTTAACAATTTCTACATCTTTAGCTTTTTTATTTTTTTGAGCGGCATGTTTAACTTTTTTACCTTTTCGTTTAGCAGATTCACTTTCTTTTTTTGCGACACGCGCTTGAAATTTTTCAACTCTTCTGGCGCTATCAACTAATTTTTGCTTGCCAGTATAAAACGGATGGCATTGTGAACATAATTCAACTTTAATTTCAGATATAGTTGAACCAACCTCAAAAGAGTTACCGCACGCGCAAGTAACTTTAGCGTTTGGATAATATTTAGGATGAATATCTTTTTTCATAAATATAGTCTACCACACTTTAATATTCTTGACAAGCCCCGCCTCTCGCGAGAGGCGGGGCAAGTCCTTGCTTTTTTTTTTAAAATATATTATTATTAAAAATATGAAAATCACTGAAAAAGACCTGCTTAATGCAGGCGTCCATTTTGGGCACAAACCATCAAGCTGGCACCCGCGAATGTCAGATTTTATTTTTGGCCAAAAAAATAATGTGCACATTATTGATTTGACCAAAACCAAACAAAAATTAGAACAGGCGCTTGAATTCATCAAACAAACAATCACAGACGATAAACAACTTCTGTTTGTAGGCACGAAAATTCAAGCCAAAGACATTATTAAAAAATATGCGCAAGAATGTAAAATGCCATATGTGGAACAAAAATGGCTGGGCGGAACTTTAACCAATTTTAAAGTTATCAACGGCTTAGTTAAAAAATTAGAAAAATTTGAAGCCCAAGCTGCCAAAGATGACTATGAACAAAAATACACTAAAAAAGAACGCCATACATTTAATGTAGAAATGGAACGCTTGACTAAAATGATTGAAGGAATTCGCCCAATGAAACAAACCCCAGTTGCTATTTTTGCAGCCTCTGCCAGAGAAGAAAAAACAGCTATCAGCGAAGCTAATAAAAAAGGCATTCCTATTATTGCTATTTGCGACACTAACACTAATCCAACTAAAGTCACTTACCCAATTCCCGCTAATGATGATGCGACTAAATCAATTGAATTGATAACTAAATTGATTTGTGAAACTGTTATGGAAAATAAAAAATAATTTATACAAATATGATCAATACACAAACAATTCAAAAATTAAGACAACAAACTGGCGCTGGGATTATGGATATTAAAAAAGCGTTAGAAGGAGCTAATGGTGATGAAACTAAAGCGCTTGAAGTTTTACGCAAAATGGGTCAAAAAAAAGCTGCTAAAAAACAAGCCACGCGCAAAACCAAAGATGGTGTGATTGGTTCTTACATTCACGCCAATGCAAAAGTAGCTGCCTTAGTAGTATTGTCATGCGAAACTGATTTTGTAGCTAAAAATGAAAAATTTAAAAATCTTGCGCACGATATTGCAATGCAAGTTGCGGCAATGAGCCCAGAAAATACATCAGATCTACTAAATCAAAATTTTATAAAAGATGAATCAAAAACTATTCAGGATATTATTAATGATATAACCGCTAAACTGGGTGAAAAAATTGAAGTCAATCAAATAGTAAAATTAGCCATTTAAAACCATATGCATGTTATTGAAGTCCAATTTGATCCATTGAATAAAACCTACTGGTTTGATCCGCAAAATCATGAATTAAAAATAAATGATTTCGTAGTTGTTAAAACTGAACTAGGCATTGAACTTGGCAAGGTTGTAGCTTTTAAAAAAATTGACATTAAACCAGACCAGCCAGAAATTAAACCGATTCTACGCAAAGCCAATTTATCTGATATTGAAAAAGTTCAAGAAAAAAATAAAAATAAACCCAGCGATTTGCAAATCTGTCGCAAACTAATTGAAAAACATAAAATAAATATGAAAATAGTTGATTTGCATTATTCATTTGACAGCGGTCGGTTAACTTTTTATTTTACTGCCAATGGTCGTATTGATTTTCGCGATTTAGTTAAAGACCTAACTCATAAATTTCAAAAATCAATTCGTTTGCACCAAATCGGCGCGCGCGATGAAGCCAAAACACTTGGCGAAATTGGACCTTGCGGTAAAACATTATGCTGTAAAAAAATATTAAATAAATTAGAACAAATTACTTCTGAATATATTGAAGAACAAAACATTACACATCGCGGCAGTGATCGTTTGTCAGGTGTATGCGGACGGTTTAAATGCTGTTTGAAATATGAATATACAATGTATCAAAGTTTAAACCAAAATTTGCCGAAGTTAGGCCAACGCATTAAAACCGAACACGGATTCGGCAAAGTTGTTCAGCTCAATTCTTTAAAAAATAGTGTTAATGTCCTTTTAGAAAAAGATAACAAAACTGTTGTTGAACAAAAAATAAATTAATTTAATAATTGACAATGTAGTTTAATTTGTTAAAATAAAGGGGATTAACATCCTCTTTTATGTTTATTAAAAAAATTGGGATTGACCTAGGCACAACTTATACTTTAGTTTATTTGCCTGGCAAAGGCATTGTAATAAATGAGCCATCAGTCGTGGCTTTATCTGTTGTGGACAAAAAAATCTTAGCAGTAGGTGATGACGCTAAAGAAATGATTGGGCGCACACCAGATACAATTATAGCTTCACGCCCGCTTAAAGACGGCGTAATTGCTGATTATAAAGCTACTGAAGCTATGATTCGTTATTATGTTAATAAAGCAGTGGGCGGCATTCGTTTTTTTCGTCCTGAAGTAATGGTTGCCGTGCCTGCCGGCATTACTTCAACTGAAAAAAGAGCTGTTATTGACGCCACTATGTCAGCCGGCGCCAAAGCCGCTTACATTATTCACGAACCCACTGCCGCGGCTATTGGCGCTAATATCCCGATTGGATCTGCGTCTGGACATATGATTGTTGATATGGGAGGAGGAACTTCTGAAGTAGCGGTAATTTCTTTAGGCGGGATTGTTGCCAATACATCTGTGCGTATTGGCGGCAATAAATTAGATGCCGCCATCCAAGAATTTGTGCGTCGTCGCTATAATTTAGCTATTGGCGAACGCTCAGCTGAAGAAGCTAAAATTGAAATTGGTTCTGCAATGTATTTAGAAAATCCTTTAAAAATGGATATCAAAGGCCGTGATTTGGTAAGTGGTCTGCCTAAAGTTATTGAAATTACTTCTGATGATATTACTGAAGCAATTAAAGATGAACTTGAAGGTATAATTAGCGCAGTTAAAAATGTACTGCACAAAACACCGCCGGAATTATCAGCTGATGTAATGGATAAAGGAATGGTTTTATCTGGCGGTACTTCGCTTTTACGAAATATGGATAAATTATGTTCCCAAGCAACTGGTGTCCCCGCTTATGTGGCTGATGAAGCATTGCTTTGTGTTGCCAAAGGAACAGGCATTGCGTTAGATAATTTAGATTCATATAAAAGAAGTATTTTAGCTACTAAATAAATGAAAACTCTTATTATCCATGATAGATTTCAGTTTAGAGGTGGGGCAGAACGGCTTGTTTTAATTATGGCTAAAGCTCTAAATGCGGATATTTTAACTGAATTTTGGATTGATAATGAAACTTTTGATAAAACCAAAGCGCCTAATAAACTATTTATTTTAGACAAAGGCGACCCTAATTTAATAGTTTGGCGATATTTTCGGGCGCAAAAAAATTTTATTTTTAAAACAAGAAAAATTATTCGCAAATATGATTTAATTATTTTTTCTGGAAACAATTGTTTGTCTGCTTCAATTCATCTTAAAAAAACTCAAAAATATTTTTTATATTGCCATGCTCCTGTTAGGCATGTTTTTGATCTCTTTAAAAAATTCAGAAGCGAGCAGAAATCTTTATGGAAAAAAATAATATATTATAATATAGGCGCTTGGGGAATTAGAATTATTTATTGGCTGGGCTTATTAAAATTTAAAACAGTAATAGCTAATTCAAAAAATGTGCAAAATAGATTATGGAAATATTGTCGCAAAAAATCTCAAGTTATCTGGCCTCCAATTCAGACTAATAAATTCAAATGGGTATCACAAGGTGATTATTATTTATCATTTGGTCGGGTTGATAAATTAAAAAGGACAGGAGATATTGTTAGAGCTTTTCAACAAATGCCAGATAAAAAATTAATTATTTCGTCTGGAGGTGATGATTTAGAAAATATAAAAAATTTAGCTGAAAATTATAAAAATATTCAAGTTTTAGGATGGGTTAGTGATGAGGAATTAAAAAATTTAGTTGGCAATTGCATTGCTTCAATTTATATTCCAATTGATGAAGATGCTGGCATGGCGCCTTTAGAAGCTAATTCTGCCGGCAAGCCAGCTATTGTAAATTATGATGGGGGATTAAAAGAAATTATTCAAGATGAAATTAATGGAAAATTTATTTCTAAAAATTATACAATTGAAGAAATAAAAAATGCGGTCAAATGGATGACCCCAGACCGCGCAATGTTGATGAAAAAAGATTGTGAATCTCAAGCTAAAAATTTTAGTGAAGAAATTTTTATAGAAAAAACTAAGAATGTGATTGAAAATTTATGAATAATAAAAAAAACACAATTGCAATTGACGCGTCGCGTTCAATAGATTCTATTCAAAAAACTGGAGTAGAAAATGTATCAGACGAATTAATTAAAGAAATTGAGAAATTAAGGAAGGAAGGAATTGAAGAATTTGAAATTATTTATTATACTCCAAAATTAATTAACTGGTTGCCAGAAAAAAATCAGAAAGTTTTAAAATGGCCTTTTAAATTTTTATGGACTCAGATTCGTTTAAGCTGGGAGATGTTATCTGACAAGCCTGATATATTTTTTTCGCCAGTGCATATTTTGCCTTTTTTTGCGCCTAAAAATAGTTTTAAAATAATTCATGATGTTGCGTTTAAAAAAAATAATAAAATATATAATTTAAAAAATAAAATATTATTAAATTTAGATTTAAATAGAGCAATAAAAAAATGCAAAAAAATTTTTGTACCCAGTGAGCAAGTTAAACAAGATTTATTAAAATATAGAAAAATTAGTGAAAATAATATTGTTGTGATACCTCACGGCTATACTAAAAAAAACACAGAAAGTTTATCCGCCGGAGCGATAAAGGGTTGCTATGGAGCGAAGGAGGAGAAACTCAAACAGATTTTATATATAGGACGCATTGAAGCCAAAAAAAATATTTTAAATCTAATTAAGGCTTTTGAGATTTTTAATAAAAAATATAATGATTATAATTTAATTTTAGCTGGTAAGATTGATGAAGATTATGTTAAAAAAAATATTAATTTATTTAATCAAGATAATATAAAATTACTCGGCTATATTTCTAATGAGGAAAAGTTTAAGCTATTAAGAGAATCCCGCTGTTTAGCTTTTGTTCCTTTTGAAGAAGGTTTTGGTATCCCAATTCTGGAAGCTTTTGATTTTAATTTACCAGTAGTTTGTTCAGATATTCCAGTTTTGCATGAAGTCGGCGGAGATGCTTGTATTTTTGTAGATGCAGAAAATATAAATCAAATTGCTGAAAATTTAGAAAAAATAGTCATTGATGAAAATTTAAGAAATAATTTAATAGAAAAAGGTCAACAACAATTAGAAAAATTCAGCTGGCAAAAAACAGGGGAGAGATATTTGGAAGAGATTTTAAAATAAAAAATAGTCCATAATAAAAAAATAAAATTTATTTGTCAAATTAAGATTAAAATAGTAATATAAGAATAGAAAGTCATAGTTTAAAAAATGAAGAAAATCAAATCTATAATAATATTTATAATCATTATCCTCTTTTTTGCAGGTGTAATTTTTGTGTTTGATTTGAAAAGCAAAGTAGAGTTTGAGGGAGAAAAAGAATTTATTGCTCTTCGCGGTGAAAGTGTTGGACAAATTGCTCGTAATTTGGTTGCACAGGATGTTATCAATTCAGAATGGACATTTAAATTTTATGTCTGGCTCAAGGGCTGGCAGAGTTCAATCCAAGCTGGTACATACATTCTTACTCCAATGAGTATTTCTGATGTTGCGACAACTTTAGTTTCCGGCAAGGTAGATAATGAAATATCTCTAAAATTTATTGAAGGTTGGACTGCGCAAGAAATTGCAAATGAATTAGTTGCGCGCAAAATAATTATTAATTCACAAGAATTTTTAAATTTAGCCCAAGCTAAAAATTTCAGTTCCGAGTACTCGGGAAAATTTAGTTTTTTAAAAGATGTTGAAAGCCGAAGTTTAGAAGGTTTTTTATTTCCAGACACTTATTCTGTTTATAAAGACGCGACTGTAAATGATGTAATTATCAAAATGCTAGATAATTTTAATGATAAATTAACTCCGGCTTTACGCACAGAAATCAAGGCTCAAGGCAAAACAATTTATCAAGTTTTAATTATGGCTTCTATAATTGAAGCAGAAGTTCAAACAGATGAAGATCGTAAATTAATTTCTGATATTTTATGGAAAAGATTAGATTCGCAAATGCCTTTGCAAGTTGATTCAAGTTTAAAATATGTAATTGGCAAACAAGACCGCAATGCTTTAACTTATGCTGAATTAAAAATTGATTCACTTTACAACACTTACAAATACAAAGGCCTGCCGCCAACCCCAATTTGTAATCCAGGAGAATCTGCCATCCGCTCCGCAATCTATCCCAAAAATTCTGACTTTTGGTTTTATTTATCAGATAAACAAGG
>CAYNCE010000015.1:0-8488 GCA_964395855.1 uncultured Gammaproteobacteria bacterium
GAAAAATTAGGTTTAAAAAATTAATCACCACCTGTTATAAAAATCAAGATGTTAATTTGTTTAGCCAAAATAAAACTGAAAAAGCTGTTTATTTAGAATATACTGGTGACAAAAATAAAGATAATATTCCTAATCCAAAAGAAATTTATATTAAATATCTAAAAGGCAATGGTGATTTTAGAAGTGATGAATGTATTGAACTTTTAAAACAAGCTGATATTGTAATTACAAATCCGCCTTTTTCTTTGTTTAGAGAATATGTTGCGCAGTTAATGGAATATAATAAAAAATTTATAATAATTGGTCATCAAAATGCGATTACTTATAAAGAGATTTTTAAATTAATAAAAGATAATAAAATTTGGCTTGGACACAGTATTCACAGCGGAGACAGAGAATTTGGAGTTCCCGATGATTATCCGCTAAACGCGGCTAGCAGCAGAATTGATGAAAACGGCAAGAAATTTATTAGAGTTAAGGGAGTTCGTTGGTATACTAATTTGGATTACAAAGAGCGTCATGAAGATTTGATTCTTATTAAGACCTACAAAGGACACAAAAGCGAATATCCCAAATATGATAATTATGACGCAATAAATGTTGATAAAACAAAAGATATTCCTGCTGATTATAAAGGCGCAATGGGCGTGCCAATAACTTTTATGGATAAATATAACCCTGACCAATTTGAAATAATTGGACAAGGTCAGGGTAATTTGTATAGAGAACTCGCGCCAAAAGGTTTAAAGAAAAAATTTGTTGACGATTATTACAAAACTGGTGGAACTGGTTCAATTAAAGAAGACCATCCAGTTTTGGGTTATTATAATACAAACGGTAAAGCCGTCATTCCATATATGAGAATAATTATTAAAAATAAGAAAGTTAAATAAATAATTTTAAAATGATGAAATTTGAACCACCAACAAATTTAGAGTTCAGTATAATGGATTATATCTATCAAGCATACGAGAGAGATGGGTGTTTTTCTTCTGAAAAAAATGAGAGGCTTTCTACAAATTTTGCTTTTTCAGGAGATCTTGAATTAATAAAAGCTAGCAAATATATCAATGTCATCTCCACGAACATAGGTGAATCATTTGAACTCACTACTTATGGTAAAAAGTATATAGAGCAATTTTATTATCTTGTAAGAAGAAAATATAGTGATCTTGCAGGAGCTATTAAAGACAACGAGATGATAAATTCTGATAAGCGCAATCGCGCGCGACAGATGGCAAAAGAAAATATGAAAGACTGGAATCCTGATGAAAGTGATTCAAATGATGAAGAAAAGAAAGAAAAAATACTTAAACTCGAGCCACAAATTTACGGAGTAGGTATAAATCTAAAAGCACTATGGCACAAAATATGTAAAAGGAAAAAATAAAAAAACATAAACCAGAAAAACCCAAACCAACTCGCGGGTTTTGACATTGGCGGAATTTGCCACCAACGAATGGGAATAAAGAGGAAATTAATTAAAACAAAAATATGAATGACCTTATAAACATCAAAGTCATCCAAAAAGATTTTGATGGTGAAAAGAAAAGATTTGTTAATGCCAGAGAATTGCATGGCTGGCTCAAAGTTGGCAGAGATTTTTCTACTTGGATGAAAGACAGAATAAATAAGTATGATTTTATAGAAAATTTGGATTATTTTATAGCCTTCCCCCAATTTGGGGATGGCTTAAAACTCAATAAAACCGGCAAAATAGTGGATTCTAAGAAAGGCACTATTTTACCAAAAGAATACATTTTATCAGTAGATATGGCAAAAGAATTAGCCATGTTGGAAAATAGTGAAATTGGCAAGAAAGTCAGAAAATATTTTATCAGAGTTGAGGGTGAATTTAAAAAAGTGATGCAAATTGCGACCATGGATCCCAAAACAATTAATCAGTTAACCGAACAATTTTGGGAAACTCGACAAGAAACCAAAGATTATCGCCGAGATTTCACTGATTGTATTAAAGATTTTGCGGCTGTTAAAAATTATGGCGCTTATACTGATATGCTGTATAAGTTTTTATTTATGGAAAGAGCTAAGGAATATCGAAAACTTTTGAATTTAATTAAAAAAGATTTTACCCGCAATTATATGTATGAAGAAATTTTGTTAATTATTGGCGCTTTTGAAACAGGATTAGCCGGTGAAGTTGAAAAAGAATTTAAAAAATTAAAAAGGCATTTAACGCAAAGTGAATTTAATAAAATATTTAAAGATTTTTCAGCGCAACGAAACTGGAAAGTTTATCAAAAACGCGCCAGAAATATCATGGCGACTTATGATGAAGAATTAAGAAATATTAAACATCCTAAATTAATTGATTATAAAAAAGAATTTAGTCAAGAAGATATTCAGAAATTAATTGGTAAGAAAAAATAATTAAATAAAAATAATTTTATGAAAATACAGCTTAAAGAAATTACAATTAAAGAAGTCGCAAACAGATATAAAAATAATGATGAAGAGGGCGTTGTTGGTTATGGCGGAAAATTGAATATCCGCCCGAAATACCAGCGCGAATTTATTTATAAAGACGACAAAAGAAATGCCGTAATTGAAACCGTTAAAAAGAGTTTTCCTTTGAATGTGATGTATTGGGTAAAAAGCGAAGACAACACTTTTGAGGTGATGGACGGACAGCAGAGAACCATAAGCTTTTGTGAATATGTAGATGGAAAGTTTTCATTAAATAATTTATATTTTCATAATCTTACAGATACAGACAAAGAGCAAATTTTAAATTATAAATTAATGATTTATTTTTGCGAAGGAAATGATAAAGAAAAATTGGATTGGTTTAAAATTATAAATATAGCCGGAGAAAAATTAACTGATCAAGAATTGAGAAATGCAATTTATACTGGAACTTGGCTAACTGACGCAAAAAGACATTTTAGTAAAACAGGTTGCCCTGCTTATGGTATGGCAAGCGATTATTTAAAAGGTGTGGCAATACGGCAGGAATATTTAGAAACAGTAATTTATTGGATTAGCGATGATAATATTGAGCAATATATGGCCAAACATCAATCCGAACCAAACGCAAATGAATTGTGGTTGTATTTTCAAAGTGTAATAAATTGGACAAAAGCAGTTTTTATAAATTACCGTAAAGAAATGAAAGGTGTTTCGTGCGGTGGCGGATCAAAATTCAGCGTTCGCAGCCAAAAAGAATTACGTAATTAATTACGTAATTCTTTTTCTTTTTAGATTATCTCCCTTATTTTTCATATTCCCATTATCTCTATTAAATGCTAAGATAAATTTATGCCAAACGAACGAATTATTTCAAACAAAGAACAAACCAACGATTCAACGCTGGATGTAAATTTGCGTCCTAAAACTTTAGATGAATTCGTTGGTCAAAACAAAATCAAAGAAAGCTTAAAAATTTTTATTGCAGCAGCCAAACAGCGCCGTGAAGTTCTTGAACATACTTTGCTATATGGCTCCCCGGGTTTAGGCAAGACAACTTTAGCGCATATTATTGGCCATGAAATGAATTCAAATGTGCGCATAACCTCTGGTCCAGCCATTGAACGCGCCGGGGATCTGGCCGCTATTTTAACAAACTTAGAAGCTGGCGATATTTTATTTATTGATGAAATCCATCGACTGAACAGCACGGTTGAAGAAGTTCTTTATCCAGCTATGGAAGATTATGCTTTAGATATTGTGATTGGCAAAGGCCCATCAGCGCGCACATTAAGATTAGATTTGCCAAAATTTACTTTAATCGGCGCGACCACGCGTTTAAGCCTGCTATCATCTCCTTTGCGCGACCGTTTTGGTTCAACATACCGAGTGGATTATTATGACAATAAAGAAATGCAAAAAATTATTTTGCGCTCTGCCAATATTTTAAATTGCGCGATTAACACAGGCGCAGATGTTGAAATTGCCAAACGCAGTCGTCGCACACCGCGCGTGGCAAATCGTTTGTTAAAAAGAGTGCGCGACTTCGCAGAAGTTAAGGGAGATGGTATAATTAATTTAGATATTTGCCAACAGGCTTTGCGTATGCTGGAAGTTGATGAATTTGGTCTTGATGATATTGATCGCAGGATTTTACAAATTATTATTGAAAAATTTAATGGCGGGCCAGTTGGTTTAAGCACTTTGTCTGCTTCAACTGGTGAAGAAATGGCTACAATTGAAGATATTTACGAACCTTTTTTAATGCAAATGGGATTTTTGGCTCGGACACCGCGAGGGCGTGTGGTTACCGAGCTAGGTTACCAACATCTTGGTTTTGAACCACCACAAAATTTATGGAATTCTCATTAAGTATATTTTTAATAATTTATTTTATCTGTCTGCTCTTTATTGTGGCTATGACAATTTTTAATTTATATCATTCCTGGCGGTTTGGTATGAATAATTTTACAAATTTTTTAATGATGGCGCTTTACATCACAGCTTTATTAATAATTATCTTTTTTTCAGTTAAATTTATAAGCAGTGTGGATTGGAAAAATACTTTTCTTGTGCAAATATTTTAGAAATTAGAAATTATAATTTAGAAATTTTCTGTATGCCTTACTCAACCCTTTTCCCTGGCCAAGAGCCAAATGAAAAAATAATTAAACTAATGCGCCGGCATTGGTGGGTTTTGTTTAAAATAGTTTTTTTATATTTTATTTTAATTTTATTGCCTTTAGTTTTAAAAAACATTTTTGCTAAATACATAAATTTATTAGAATCTGAATTTATCAGCATTGCCCTTGGATTGTTTTTAAGCCTTTATTATTTTTTCATTCTCACAATGTTTTTCCGCGCGTGGCTGGACTATTATTTAGATATCTGGATTATAACTTCAGAGCGTGTTGTAAATATTGAACAAAAAGGTTTGTTCGCGCGCAGCATTGCCGCTTTCCGATTATACCGAATTCAGGATGTAACAGCTAGCGTTAGAGGGGTGTTGCCAACTCTTTTTCATTATGGCAATGTTCACATCCAAACTGCTGGCACCAAACAGGAATTTATTTTTAAACAAATCAGTGAACCTTACACCATAACTAAAACTATTATTACACTAGTTAATTGGAAGAAAAAAAATTTAGAAAAACAAGTGGAACCCCTTGACATAAAAAACTGATTGATATAAAATAATAATAATTAAATTAATTTTATTTATGCTTACATTTAAACTACAACGAATTGGCAAAAAGAAAGAACCGCATTTTCGGCTGATTGTGCAGGAAAAAGGCAAGGACCCGCATGATAAATCTGTGGAAATTTTGGGCTGGCTAAATCCGCGCACTAAAGAAAAAGAATTAAAAAAAGAAAGAATAGAATATTGGCTTTCTGTTGGCGCGCAAGCCACTGACACGGTGCATAATTTATTAGTTTCTGAAAATATTTTAAAAGCAGATAAAAAGAAAACCTTTAAAATTTCTAAAAAAAGAGCTTCAAAGAAAAAAGGTAAACAAGAAAAAGAAGAAAAATAAAACAGCCTCCTTTAGGAGGCTTGAAAAATTAGCCTAGTTCTTTAGGACTAGGCAAAAAAATTTTAAAACAGCCGAAAATCATTAAAAAGGCTGTTTTTTTATTTTATTTCAATTCTAATCTCTGGGCTATTTCTAGTATTGCCATATTTATCAGTGGACAAAGCATACATCACATAATTACCTGATTCTGGCGCGTCAGTCCAAGTTAAAACAACATTTTCTGCATCCACATTTTTATACCCAATCCAGCTTGAAGAATCAGTAGAAATATTTTTAATATAAAAATCTATTTTAGTATAATATTCATAATTGCCAACATTAACTTGAATAGGATAAGGAAAAGTTTCTTCCCAAACCTGCGAGCCGTTTGACGGCTTTACAAAACTAATTGGCTGACCAAATTCTTCAGCTAATTTTAAATTAATACGAATTTCATCTGATTTATTATTATCAACATCATCATAAGCAATTGCTTTCAAAGTCTGCCAGCCATTAGCAAAACCAATCAATTTAAAATTAGTTAAATTAAACGGACTAGAATTTACTTCAGCGATTTTTTGATCAGCTAAATAATATTCCACTCGCCTGACTCCGCGTTTGGCAGAAACTAAAACTGAAACATTAATATCTGGAAAAGTAAAAGTTGTGTTGTTGCTAGGTAAATCTATGGAAATGCTTGGCTGATTTTCAGGCGTGTGCACATCATCTTTTTCATCTGGCAATTTTACTTGAGTTTCATACCCATTTTCTTTAGCCCATTTTTCAACTGCAAATTCCCAGTTAGTATAATTTTCATCTAAATTCCAAGGTTCATTTGGCACTGGGCCTAATGGATTATTTTTATTTACATAATGCAGAATATTATGCACTTCCCTAAAAATTTTTTCTTCAATTTGTGATACTGGAGTTAAATCAGTTGCTAATTTGCCAGTTATTTTATCAATTTTTATTTTAATTTCTCCAGCCATTTGACCATTGAGCATTGCTTTATTAGGCAAATCTTTTGTTTCTGGCGCTTTAAATTCTTTAATTTCCCAGCCTCCGTCAGCTGACGGATTTGTTTCTTCAAAAACTCGTTTCATAAATTCGCGCCAAATTGGAGCTGCTGTATTTGCGCCTGCGGCTGAACCTGTCATTACTTCTCCGCGAGTATTTCCTACCCACACACCAGCTACTAGAGAAGGTGTAAAGCCCATTGTCCAAGCATCTTTATAATCATTTGTTGTCCCAGTTTTTGTGGCTACTGGCCGATTGTCTAAATTTAAATAATTTTGCGCGCCAAAAACATAGGCGCGTTCATTATTATCTGATAAAATATTTGTAATTTGACGGGTGACCTGTTTATCTAAAACTTGTTTTGCTTTATTTTTGTTGGGTTTGTTTTCAACCAAAGTTTTGCCGTCTTTGTCTTCAATTTTTAAAATTGCCAAAGTGTTTTTAAACTCGCCTTCGCGCGCTAAAGTAGCAAAACCATTTACATGCTCAAGCAATTTAACTTCACCACCGCCCAGCACAAGTGATAAACCAAATCTTGAGCGGTCTTCAAAAGTAGTATAGCCCATTGATTTAGCTAAATCCAAAATATTTTCTACGCCAACCAAATACATTGTTTTAACTGCTGGCACATTGAGTGATCCTGCCAGAGCTTTGCGCATTGAAACTGGACCGTAATATTTGTCGCTATAATTATGCGGTTCATAATCTTTTGGTTCAACTTTAAAAGTTGTGATTTCATCAAATAGAATTGTTTCAGGCGAATAACCTTTAGTAAAAGCCTGGCTATAGACAATTGGCTTAAAAGATGAACCAGGTTGGCGCGGACTCGTAGCCACATTAACCGCTCCATCATTTTCTTCATCAAAATAGTCAGCTGAGCCAACCATAGCTGTGATTTCACCAGTTTGCGCATTCAAAGCAACCAAAGCCGCATTGCGCGCATTGTGTTTTTCTATATTTTTCTCTACCCCATTTTTAATCGCCTGTTCAGCAATGCGCTGTTGATCCATATTTAAAGTCGTAATAATTTTTAAACCGCCTTGCTCTAAAAAATTATCACCATATTCTTGAGCAATTAATTCTCGCGCGTAAAAAACAAAATGCGGAGCTAAGATAGATGAAGACACGCTGGTAAATTCTAATTCCTGCTGTTTGGCTGCTTCGGCTTTATGTTCCGGAATATATCCTTCTTCAACCAGCGAATCTAAAACCCAGTCTTTACGCCATATTAGAGCATCTTTATGTGAACCATAAGGCGAGTAATAACTTGGCGCTTGTGGCAAAGCCGCCAAGGCCGCTGCTTCTGCTAAAGTCAAATCTTTAGCTGATTTTTCAAAATATTTATTGCTAGCTGCTTCAATGCCATAAGCTGTGCCGCCGTAAGGAATTTCATTTAAATACATTTCTAATATTTCATCTTTAGTAAATTTTCTCTCAAGTTGCCATGTTAAAATTAATTCTTTAAGTTTGCGAATGTAAGTTTTTTCAGGTGAAAGCAAAGCGTTTTTAATAAATTGCTGTGAAATAGATGAGCCGCCAACTTTTGTTCCTTTAAAAAGATTATTTAAAATTGAACGCGCAATACCTTTTAAATCAATGCCATGATGTGAATAAAAATCACGATCTTCAGCAACTAAAGTAGCCCACTTAACATAATCTGGCAAATCGTCTAAATTGATTTTAGTTCTTTTAAAATCTGCGTTAATATCATTTAATAAAATTTCTCCTGTGCGATCATAAATTTTAGTTGATTGAGTTGGCTCCTTGGTTAATAAGTCAGTTGACTTAGGCAATTCACGGGAAAACCATGCAAAAGCCGCAGCAGTGAAAATAATTCCTAGAATAATTAAAATAATCACTAGTTTGACTAGTTTTCTAAAAAATCTTTTTATAATATTAGTTTGTCCCAGTGGTCTGGATTTAAATTTCTTGGTTTTTTCAACAATCGGCCGGTAGCTTTTTAAAACCTGACGCCGTCTTCTATCTGCATTTTTTTTCCAGCTTTGTGGTGATTTTATATTTGACATAAA
>CAYNCE010000015.1:8588-13365 GCA_964395855.1 uncultured Gammaproteobacteria bacterium
GTTACAACACCTGCTAATATTTTTGTAGCGCCAATATCCAGCGCGATTGAGTATTTCATATAATTTTTTGCTGCTGAATTAATTCAGTATTTAATTCAGTAGCAGTTATTTTTCATTAATAAATTTTAAAATTTTACTAACTTGTTTTTTAACAAATTTTTTATCAAGTGGCGTGGACATATCTATAATAAGTGAATCAAGTTTGCTTTTTTGCATTTTTTTTATATATATTTTCTGTTGTTCAAAATAATATTTTGGTTTTTGTAAAATTCTTTTGTAATGAGGTATATTTTTAAGCCTGTCAGATATACGTTCTTTGAATATGTTTTCATTTTTGACAGTAACTAAAATTATTTTAGTATTTAGTTTTTTTAATATATTTTCTTCAACCGAATAATTTATTTTTTTGTGATTATATATCTCATTATATATTTTATCTGTAATATGAAATTTTTCAAAAATAGTATTTTTGTTTTTTAAAATTTCTAGAATTTCTATATATTTTTTTATTATTTTTTTACCATCTGGTGTTCCTAAAATTCCTACATCCACATTAAACCAGTGGCAACCATTTAGAATTTTAGAATTACTATTATATTTTTTTTCTAAATAATCATAAATCTGCGAAATAATAAAGCTTTTGCCAACAAGCTCGGCTCCTTCAAAGATAAGATGGTGGATTTTGTTGTTTTTCATTTATTTTTAACTAATTTTTTATACAACTTTTCATAATCATCTACCATCCTTTCCACGCTAAAATTTTTCTCTACCCAATCTCTGCAATCTTGTCGTTTAATTTTATTAATATTTTTTATTGCGTTAATCATTTCCTGTTCTGTATTTACAACAAAACCAGTTTTGTTGTGTTGAATAATTTCTGGCATCGCGCCTTTATTAAAAGCAATAACTGGTGTTCCGCAGGCTTGGGCTTCAACTGGTACCAAACCAAATGGTTCATGCCACTGCACTGGGTTAAGCAGTGCATAAGCATTTTTTAATAATTCAACTTTTTCTTTAAAATTAACTGGTCCAACATATTTTATGTCTTTATTTAAATAAGGTTTTATTTTTTGTTTAAAAAATTTTTCTTGACCATAAACATCTCCTGCTAAAATTAATTTCATTTTTATTTTTTTAGCCACCTGAACAGCAACATCCGCGCCTTTATCTTTATTAATGTATCCTAAATAAAATAAGTAATTTTTTGGATTATTATTAAAACTAAATTTATCAACAGGTATCCCATTATGGATTGTGGTGTGTTTTTTAAAATAATATTTTTCGCATTTTTTAAAATCATTTTCTTGTTTTTTACTAATGTTTACATAATTAATTTTTTTATATTGTTCTAATGCAAATTTAAAATACTTTTTATATTTTTTATTATTTAAATATTTTGATTTAAATTTATTATTGTAAGGCCCGTGTTTAGTGAATATTATTGGTTTATTGATAAAGGGCACAAATTTAGTCGTGTTATTTGTATGAGTATGAATAATATCAAAATTTTTCTGCATTGATATTGCTAAAACTGAATTCCAATCACTAAAATCTCTTTTATCCCAACCCCAAACTTTTTCCTTTAATTCGCTTATTTCATAAGGAAAAACAGAAATTAATTTTGCTTTTGTTTTTGAATTTCCTGGAGCAAATAAAGTTACTTTGTGACCTCTTTTTACTAATTCTTCTGTTAACCAAGAAACAACAAATTCTAATCCGTTTTTGGATTGTGGTGGCACAGTTTGTGTTGCTGAAACAATTTGTGCAATTTTCATATTATTTTTTATTAATATTTTTTATAAATCTTTTCATATTCATTAATCATTTTTTCTAAACTAAAATTATTTTCTACCCACTTTCTACATTCTAAACGATCAATTTTATTAATTTTTTTAATTGCTTCAACCATTTCTTTAACATCTTTAACTATAAAACCAGTTTTATTATTTTTCACAACTTCCCTTGCTGAACCTTTATCAAAAGCAATCACCGGCGTACCAGTAGCCATCGCTTCAATCATCACCAATCCAAATGGTTCTTGCCAAAGAATCGGGAATAAAAGTCCTTTTGCTTTAGCTAAAATTGGACGAGTTTGTTTTTGTGGCAATTTTCCTAAAAATTCAATATTTTTATTTAAATGTGGTTTTATTTCTTTGTTCCAATAATCATTTCCCATCCATTTTGGTCCAATAATTTTTAATTTAACTTTTGCTTTATTAACAGCTTGAACTGCCAGATGTGCTCCTTTTTCCCAACTAACTCTTCCTAAAAAAACAAAATAATCATCTGGATTTTTTTGAAATTTGTAACCATTTAGATTTATGCCATTATAAATCGTTGCTGTGTAATTTAAACTTTTAAAATCTTTGCGCTGGTTGTTGCTAATTGAGATATAATGCGCATTTTTTTGCCAAGCGCATTTTTTTAATAAAAATTTTCTTTTGTCATTTATAGGATCGTGGATTGTAAAAAATACTGGCGCTTTAACTAAATTTAAAAATGGCAAAAAATGAATTAAATTATGATAAATATGGATTACATCAAATTTATATTTTTTTTTATCTTTAATTAACTGTGATAATAATAATTGTTTGTAAAGAGTGAGAACTTCTTGATCGTGAAATGACCCCCACATATTTTTAAAACCAGCTTTATCAAAAGAAATCAAATTATTAGAAATTAATTTTATGTTTTGGTGTTTGATTTTTGAATTTGACGAAGCGTATAAAAAAATTTTGTGTCCTTTTTTTGCCAAACCTAAAGCTAAATTTTCAAATAATGGTAAAGGCGCGTAAATTATATCTTTACGCAATGGGATAGAAAATTCATTTGTACAAAAAAGTGCGATTTTCATAATTTTATTTTATTTCTTAATAAATTTTTCTAATTCTTCTACAGAAAATGTATTAATAATATTTTCTTTTTTAATTCCTAATTCATTAAACAATTCGTTAAAATATTTTTCTGCAATTTTCATACAACGCCAAAAACGATGACCTCTGTCTTTGATAACTTCGGTGTAGTCATCTTTGGTGACATTTTCAGCTTTAACAAATTTATTTTTATGTTCATCTGTATCTTCTGGAGATTTTACATCTGAAAGATGATAACCAGTGTGACTGTGTAGCTCACCCTTTCTATATGAAAGACTTAATTCATTTTTTTTCTCAGCTTTTTTAATCCTATGTTCTGCGTTTTTATTAATTGTACTTTCTGGATTGATCATAAATAATATTTTTATAGTTTTCAATTAAATATTTGATTAATTTATTTAACTTATTTTTTTCTTGTATTTGATTTTCCAACAAAGATTTTTTTACATCATTTGCAACTTCTAACATTTTAGGTGTTAATCTGATTTGATTTATTTTAAATAATTTTTCAAACTCCTTTTTATTGTTTATATTTTTTAAAAAATTTACTAAAAATAATTTTTGTTTTTCTGGATAATTCCATAATTTAAACCATAAACAAGTAGCATCATATACCCGATTATTTAACTGGCTATCAAACCAATCAATAATTGAAATTTTGTTATTTTTAGTAATAATAATATTGGCTGGATGCAAGTCACCATGAGTTAAAATTAATTTTGTTTTGTTTAGTAATTTTTTACTTTGTTTAATAATCTCTATTCCTTTTTTAATTTCATTTTTTGTAAAAAATTGTTTTAATGTTTTTTGGCATTTTTTAAAATCATTGAACATTTCTGTGTGTCTAATTTGTTTAAATTCTTTTTCGATTACTTTTGTTTTTAATAAAAATAAAATAACATAATTTAAATTGTTAAAAATTTTATTTAATTCTTGTGGATTAAAGTAATTCCATTGTCCAGCTGGTCTGCCGTTAATATATTTATAGATTAACCACTCTGGTTTTTTGTTAATCTGACAGTCAACAAATTTTGGGAATTCTATTTTAGAATCTTTGTTATTGCTTAATGCCTTATTAACAGAAATCTCTTTTGAAAATTTTTCCATTGTTTCTTTGCTTTTTTCTCTACGAATTTTTATGATGTAAAAATCTCCATCTTTGTTTACGCATTTTGAAGTATCAAAATTTCCGCTCGAACCAAGCATCTCAATTCTTTTTAAGGAATATTTATCCAAAATATCTTTCTTTAACTCCTTCATTTTTGTAGTTTTGAAAAATTTTTTTTTAGTCATAATTTTTATTTTATTTATTTAACAACTCTCTCATTCCTTTTGGCATTGGTTGTAAATTTGATTTTTGCAAATTTTGTGTGGGATTTTGGATTTGAGTTTGCGAAGGCAAATTGTTTTGGCTAAGATTTTGTCTTTCTCTTGATAAATTATAAAATTTACTGCTTGGTTGTGCTTGTGGTTTTTTAAAAATTCTTTTTAAAAAACCTGGACCAGAAGGTTTAGCAGTGGGTTCTTTTGATTTTTGAATTTGTGTTTCTTGATATTTTTCAAAATTTCTTTTTAATTTTTTTTCAGAAAGTTTTATATCTTTTTCTTTCATTTGTTCTAAAAAAAATGTCATTTCTTTTTTAGTTAAACTACCATAAGAATATCTTTGAGTTAGTTTTGTACCTTTGTGTTGTTTTAAAAAATTTTCTTTAGACAAATCAGCTGTGTTGCGAATTGTTTCCACAAAATCTTTAATTTTCATTTCTTTAGGTAATTTGTCAGGATGAATTGGTAAGTTCATATATTTATTTTAATTATTTATTATTCCAATGCTTTTTCCAAACCAAATTCCTGATTTCTGAAAAAAGTTTTTCAGCTTGGAGTTTGGTTTTGGAATTAATTTT
>CAYNCE010000016.1:0-11086 GCA_964395855.1 uncultured Gammaproteobacteria bacterium
TAGGACATTATAAATATTATACTTACCAAGCAAAGGAATTATGAATAATGAATTATGAATTATGGTTTTTATTTTTTCATTTTCTATCTTTATTTCAGAGGCTATTATTTTCTTTATATTTTTTGCATAATTCTTAATTCGTAATTCATTATTCATTATAGAATATCCAATTTTATTTTCTGCTGGAAAATCTAGAAAGTATTTTGCATATTCATCATCAAGATTGACAATGATAGTTTTTTTGAAATCCCTTAATTTCTTAATTTCTAATTTCTCAATTTCTTTGTGGAAAATTTTACCCAACCTTTTCTTTTTACAAGAGTGTAGATAATTAAATAAACGTCCTTTTGTATTTTTATACTTCTCAAAACTTCCATGAGATTCAATATGTTCTGGATACAAATTAGTAAAAACTAAAATGTCATAATTAATCCCTAAATGTCTGAATTGTTTAATTCCTTCCGAAGTTGTTTCAACAATCGCAACATCACATTTTTCTTTAACCATTTGTTTTAATAGTCTCTGCAACTGGAATCTACCAACCATTGTCATTTTTTTATCATTTAACCATTCTTTTTTATTTATTTTAAATAAAGTGGTTGTTGACATCCCGACTTTAAAGCCTGCTGATTCTAAAATCTGCGCTATAAAATAGCAAGTTGATGATTTGCCTGTTGTCCCAGTTACGCCGATTGTAATCATTTTGTTTGACGGATAAAAATAAATTAGCGCGCTTAATTTCGCTAATATATAATGATAAATCGGCTGGATAATTTTAAACAACCAGACTGGCATATTTTTTTTAATTAAATTTAGGATTTTGTTTAACATTTACAGTCTCTCCCCCTTTTCAAGGGGGAGATTAAGAGGGGGTTAATAAAATTTAAAAATATTAACCACCCCCAGCCCCTCCTTGAAAAGGAGGGGAGGATTTTTGTTTATCAAATTGTTTGTAAAAAAATAGTCCGAGCGGGAAATATATCCAGAAAGAAAATAAACGATAAATTAACATAACAGATAAAGCTAATTCAAATGAAACACCCAGAGAATTAAAAATCAAAACCATTGCTGCATCAAATGCGCCTACCCCGCCCGGGATAAAAGATAAAACACCAAATAATCTGCCAAAGGCAAAAGCAACCACACCCAGTCCGATTGGCACCAAAGAACCAAAAGCTAAAAATATAAGAAAAATTGTTAAACCATCAGATAAAAATTTTAGAAATTGCATAAGAGCAGGGCGCAAAAGTTTTGTTTTATTCTTTTTTAGCCAGGTAAAATTTTCATAGAAATCATTTAACAGTTCTTTAATGCGCTCTTCTTGGCGTATTCCATCTTCAGCCTTATCAATTTTTTCTGCCAGCCAAACAACTCTTTTGTGGGCGCGTTTTTTTTGGCCAACGAAAAAATAAAGTATATAAACAACTAGACAAGTGATTAAGCCAAATCCTATCACAGCAATCTTTTGTGTATAGCCAACATGTCCTAATTTAAAAAATAAATAAACTAAACTTAAAATCAATAACAAAAAAAATGTTGCGTAATAACATAAAAATTCTATTACAACCACGAGTAATGCCTTGCCTTCTTTGATACCTTGTTTTTTTAATTTTTTTAAAAACCAAATATTACCAGCAAACCCAAGCGATGGGATTGTAAAATTTAAAAAAATAACTGTTATGCCAATTCTAATAAATTTAAGAAAAGACATTTGCGGCATTTTTAATATTTTAAAAGATGCGCGGTAAACATTAGCTTGCAAAGAAAAGTTCAGCCATTGGGAGAGTAAAGCTAAAACTAGCCAATACCATTTAGCTTGTTTAAAAAGCTGTCCAATTTCTCGTAGTTCTGAAAATTTAAATAAAACAATAATAATTGCGATTAATAATAAAATTGGAAAAAATAGTTTTTTATTTTTATAAAAATTCATACTGTTTTTAACTTCTTCTAAAGGGGATTAAAAATTTAAAAATTTTGCCTAATCTAAATAAATTGTACCATTTTTTATTTAATATATAATCAAAAGTCCCTATAAAATTTATTTCTTTACCAGTCTCATTATTTGCAAACCCTCTTTTAAATCTAGTAATTCCAGCCCAATTGCCCTTACTTTTTTCTTTTTCAATTCCCCAAAAATCGTAATATTTATAATTATTTTTTTTAGCCCATTTAATTGCTTCCCATTGAATTAAATAATTTGGCATTAAATTTCTTTTTTCATTTGATGACGCCCCATAAAAATATGTAGCTGTGTCGCCAAAGCAAATTAAAATAATAGAAGCAAGTGGTAAATTTTTGTATTCAGCAATAAGGAGTAAGGAGTAAGGAGTAAGGAGTAATTTTTTATAATATTCTTTATTAAAAATATTTATTTTGTCTCTTTTTGCTGTTTCTTTTATAAGGTTATAAAATATATCAATGTTTTTGTTCAGTTCATTATTACTCATTCCATATTCCTTAATCCTTACTCCTTTTTTTTCTGCAAGATGTATATTGTATCTAGTCTTCTGATGCATTGCTTTTAATAATTCTTCTTCTGATTTTTTTAAATCTAAAATCAAAGTATTTTCCGGCTCTTTTAAGTTTACTAAAATTTTAGGTTTTATAAATTCATAATTTATTATTCCTAATTCATTATTCATTTTATACGGCGGAGCAATTCTGAAAAAAATAATTTTTTCTCGTTTAGATATTTCTTTAATTTTATTAACTAATAAATCAAATACTTCTTCTGTATTATTTTCTGCATCTTTACTTAAAATTAAACCTTTAGGCGCTTTTAAAAAATATCTATCATTAGTAATTTCTTTTTTAAAAAAAGAAACACAAGCCACCAACTTGTCTGTCTCAAAAAAACCAAATTTTAAATTTTGTGTTTTAAAAAATACAAACTCAGAATACTCCCAAGATTGCAAAAAACTAGCCGGAGAGCTATTTTCAATTACAAAATCATCCCATTCATTTTTAAAATTTTCATCTGTTATTTGTTTTATTTGCATAGTTTAATTTTTATTTTTCCCTATTTTTTTTAAAATATATTTAATTATTTCATCTTCAATTTCAATCTCACTTGGCACTTTACGCAGAGCATCGCGTATTTCTTGTGGCAAATATCCCAAACTTTGCAAAGCTTCAAACGCGCCTGCTTGCCCGCCAGATGTTAAATCAACTTTTTCATCTTTTCCAACAGGCAAATTGTCCAGTTTATTTTTCAGCTCTACTACAATCCTTTCCGCGGTTTTAGTTCCAATGCCAGAAACTTTCTTTAACAAACTTGGGTCGTCGCGTAAAATTGCTTTTTTAATTTCTGATAATTTTGCAATTGATAAAGTTTGCAAAGCAGATTTTGGACCAACTCCGGAAATTGAAATTAATAATTCAAAAAATCTTTTTTCTTCCTGCGATTCAAAACCATACAAATTAAAAGCATCCTCACGAATATATGAAGAAATAAAAAATTCTTTTTTTTCATCTATCTTGGTTTTTTCTAAAACTGTTTCGGAAACAAAAATTTCATACCCAACTCCGTTCACATTTAGAGTAAGTGATTTATTGCTTTTGTATTTAATTGCGCCGGATAAATAAGAAATCATATAATTCCTCCCCTCCTTTTTAAGGAGGGGATTTTAGGTCATTAGAGTCTCTCCCCCTTTTCAAGGGGGAGATTAAGAGGGGGTTAATAAATGATTCTAATTTAGATTACTAAATATTTTGCTAGTAGTAAGCTCATGATATTATTAACCACCCCGTTCCAAAGAGCCACTGGCTCTTTGGAACTCCCCTCCTTGAAAAGGAGGGGAGGGGATTTTATTAATTTAATCTTACCAAATTCAACTTGGAAAATCAATTATTGAAAAATATAAATTAAAAAATTCAACTTGATTACATAATATTGTAAATTTGAAAAAATAAAAAGCGAGGATCAATTCTCGCTCTCGTGTTTTAAAAGCTGTTTTAAAAAATGAATTTGATTTTTTTGATTGTGAATCTTCTAGACACCCAACAGTCAGGATTAAAAATTATATTAAGTTTTTTTAAAACTATTTGTTTTGTTCTGTAATTAAAAAGAAAATTTAACAAAGAAAGATTTTTTAATGTAAAGAAAAAATTTTGATTTAATACAACTTCTTTTTGTGTGTCAGAAGAAACACCAATAAAATTAATTACTACTAATTTTTTTATTTTAATCATAATCCCTCCTTTTATATTTTGTAAAATTTAATAAGAACTTTTTAAGTTTAAATCTTTATTAGTAAATTTGTCAAATTCAATTAAAAAGTGTAAGATAAAATTATGTTAGAAAACATTTTTGGTTCGCGCACGCGCGTCAAATTATTAAAAATATTTTTAACCCATCCGGGTGAATATTTTTTTGTGCGCGAATTAGCTCGCCAAACAGAAGAAAGGTTAAATTCAATCCGCCGTGAATTGGACAATTTAGTGAATTTTGGTTTAATTCGCGTGGAAAATAAAATTAAAATGGATATGGACAGTGATGGTGAAAAGCAAAATAAAAAATATTATACAGTTAATGTAGATTTTCCTTTGTATTCTGAAATGAAAAATTTAGTTTTAAAATCAAAATTATTATTAGAAAAATCTTTGGCTAAAGAGATTAATGCTTTAGGCAAAGTGTCATTTTTAATGCTGTCAGGGTTTTTTGTAGATGACCAGAACGCTAAAACAGATATGTTGATTGTTGGCAGTTTTAATAAAGATAAATTAGATAAATTGGTGAGAAAAATAGAAAAAGATTTTGATCAAGAAATTCGTTATACAGCGATGGAGAAAAAAGAATTTGATTACCGAAATGAAATTACTGATAAATTTTTGTTTGATGTATTGGGTGGAAAGAAAATTATTGTAGTAGATAATTAAGTTTTATGCTAGAAAGAATTCAAAAAATTTTATCTCAACAAGGAATAGCTTCTCGCAGAAAAGCAGAGGAGCTTATTTTAAATAAAAAAGTTTTTGTAAATAATAAAATTGCAAAATTAGGCGATAAAGCTGATGTTAATATAGATAAAATAGCAATTAACAATTATCAATTATCAGTTAACAAAAATAAAAATAATTTTATATATTATATTTTAAATAAACCTGTGAATTTTATTTGTACTGTTTCTGATAAACACGCTAAAAAATTAGTCACAAATTTAGTTCCTAAATATCCAAAAGTTTGGCCAGTTGGTCGTTTAGACAAAAATTCAACTGGTTTAATAATTTTAACAAATGACGGAGAATTAACTAATAAATTGACTCATCCTAGTTTTAAGCATAAAAAAGAATATGAAGTTGCGGTTGATAAAAATATTACAGATAAATTTTTGCAAGAAATGAAAAAAGGTGTGAAACTTGAAGAGGGAATTGCAAAAGCAGATGAAATTTTTGTAGGAACGAGCCATGGCGCGTTCAATAATAAATTCAATATAATTTTGCATCAAGGTTGGAAAAGGCAAATTCGCAGAATGTGTAAAGAATTAAATTATAAAGTTTTAGAATTAAAAAGAGTGAGAATCGAAAAAATAAAATTAGGGGATTTAAAAATTGGAAAGTATAGACAAATAAAAATGCCACTGGATGAATATCAGTGGCAAAGTTTGTAAAAAATTAGGCTTTATTTAATCATTTATGTATTTATTTGTCAATACCTCAAATCATGAACATATTTTTTTAGCCTTGATTAATAAAAAAGGCGAGATTTTAAATAAGAAAAAAATAAAGGCAGAATATCAGCAGTCAGAAAAATTATTAGAAAATATAAATAAAATAATTCCAGATGTTAGTAAATTAAAAGGCATAATTGCCATAATTGGTCCAGGCGGATTCACAAGTTTAAGAATTGGCATTGCCGCAGCAAACACAATGGCTTGGGCATTAAATATTCCAATTGTTGGTGTAAATAATAAAAATAATTTAGATAGCTTGACATTAATTAATAAATCTGTTAAGCTAATTACAAGTAAAAAAGCATTTAAAAAACAGATTCTCCCCAAGTATGGCAAAGAGCCAAATATCACAATAAAAAAATATTTATTTTAAAATTAATATAATTATGACTACTCAAAATAAAAACAGAAGTAAAATCTTGGCTATTTTTATTTTAGCGTTTTTTTGCGCTTTAATAGTTTGGCCAACTGTGCCAGCTAATACACCATTTGAAAATTTTTGGAATAAAACCAAATTCCATTTAGGTTTGGATTTGCAGGGTGGAACACATTTGGTTTATCAAGCAGATGTATCTGAAATTCCATCAGATGACAGAGCTTCAGCTGTAGAAGGCGTTCGCGATGTAATTGAGCGTAGAGTCAACGCATTTGGCGTAGCAGAACCAGTTGTGCAAACAAATAAGGTTGGCGGTGAATATCGGGTAATTATTGAGTTAGCTGGAATTAAAGATGTAAATTCAGCCATTGCAATGATTGGTGAAACTCCGCTTTTAGAATTTAAAGAACAAGACCCTAATTTTCAAGAAGAATTAACACCAGAACAAGCTGATGAATTAGATGAATTTAACAAACAAACCCAATCTCAAGCTCAAGATATTTTAACAAAAGTTTTACAGCCGGGAGCGAATTTTGCTGAATATGCTAAAGAATATTCCCAAGATCCAGGTTCAGCTGAAAAGGGCGGTGATTTAGGTTTTGTTAAACGCGGTATGTTTGTGCCTGAATTTGATCAAGTAATTTTTGATAAACAAGCTGAGTCAGGTGTTTATCCACAATTAGTTCAATCCCAGTTTGGCTATCATATTATTAATAAACTTGAAACCAGAGGAGAAGCTGAAAATTTAGAAGTTCATTCATCTCATATTTTATTTAAAACAAAATCAGAACAAGATTATTTAGGTGAAACGCAATGGCTACGCACAGATTTATCAGGCAAACATTTAGCGCGCGCTCAAGTGCAATTTGACCCTCAAACCGGGGAGCCAGAAGTTGGTTTGGAATTTAATGACGAAGGTAAAGATTTGTTTGCTGAAATAACTACGCGCAATGTAGGCAAGCCAGTCGCTATTTTTTTAGATGGTTTTGCTATTTCAATTCCAACCGTAAATGAACCAATTCGCGAAGGCAATGCTGTGATTTCTGGCCGTTTTAATATCCAAGAAGCTAAAGAATTAGTCCAGCGTTTAAATGCAGGAGCTTTGCCAGTGCCTATTGAAATTATTTCTCAGCAAACTGTGGGCGCGTCTTTAGGTGAAGAATCTGTAGATAAAAGTTTAATCGCAGGATTGATTGGTTTGTTAGCTGTGGCAATTTTTATGATTTTATTTTATCGCTTGCCGGGTCTACTCGCGATTTTGGCTTTAGCAATTTATATAGCTATTGTCTTAACTATTTTTAAAATCACGCCAGTTACTTTAACTTTGGCTGGTGTTGCTGGTTTTATTTTATCAATTGGAATGGCTGTGGATGCGAATGTGTTGATTTTTGAAAGATTAAAAGAAGAATTAAAAAATGGGCGTGAATTATCAAATGCCGTTGAACAAGGTTTTAAACGCGCTTGGACTTCAATTCGTGATTCAAATCTGTCAACCTTAATAACTTGTGGAATTTTATTCTGGTTTGGCACATCAGTTATTAAGGGTTTTGCTTTGACTTTAGGAATTGGTATTTTAATTTCAATGTTTTCAGCAATTGTGATTACGAAAACATTTTTACAAAATTTTAATAAAACTAAAAGCAGATGGTTATTCGGAGTTAAAAAATAATATATTTTATGAGTTTAAAAATAATACACAATCGTAATAAATTTTTTATAGCTTCAGGAATTTTAGTTCTTTTAAGTATTTTAAGTTTGTCAATTTGGGGTTTAAATTTTGGAATTGATTTTACTGGGGGGTCGCTTTTAGAAGTAGGAGTTTCTGGCGAGATAAATATGTCTGGTCAAGATGTGTCTAATTTAATTATTGAAAAGATGCCAGAAATTGGTCAAGTTAGGACACAGCCGACTAATGATGGGTTTTTAATTAGAATGCGTGATTTAAATGAAGCAGAACATCAGAAAATATTAAGTGTTTTGAATGACGGGATCCCATCGCCTGAGGCTCGGGATGACATTCTTATTACTGAAAAACGTTTTGAGTCAATTGGTCCAATGATTGGGCAGGAATTAAAAGACAAAGCTTTATGGGCAATTTTGTTAGCATTGATTGTAATCATTGCTTTTATTGCTTGGACATTTCGTAAAGTTTCAAAACCAGTTGCTTCTTGGAAATACGGGATTGGCGCGATTATTGCTTTAGCGCACGATGTAATAATTGTAACTGGAATTTTTTCTGTGCTTGGGCATTTTTTCTTAGGCTTTGAAGTAGATATTTTATTTGTTACAGCATTACTCACAATTCTTGGTTATTCTGTTAATGATACAATCGTGGTTTATGATCGCACGCGTGAAAATTTAATTTATAATCCGCAAAAAACTTTTGAAGATACAGTTAACAAGTCAGTAAATGATACTATTAAACGCTCAACCAATTCCAGTTTAACAACTTTATTGGTTTTGCTTGCTTTATATTTTTTAGGTGGCGCAACTATTAGAAATTTTGTTTTGGCTTTAATGTTAGGAACTTTGGTTGGCACTTATTCTTCAATCTTTATTGCCAGTCCCTTATTAGTTGTTTGGCAGAAAATGAAGAGAAGATAAAACTAAATATGTTTCCCCAACTCTTAATCAATGGTTTAATTGCAGGAGCCATTTATGCTTTAGTGGCAAGCGGTTTTGCTTTGATTTATTCAACTTGTAAATTTGTGCATTTTGCTCACGGCTCAACTGTTGCAGTGGCGGCGTATATTTTGTATTCTTTATTTTCTAAACTGGAATTGAATTTTTGGTTAGCAATAATTTTAACAGTAATTTTTGCTGGAATATTTGGCTGGCTAATAAATAAAATTGTTTATCAGCAATTAAGGAAAAGAAAAGCCAGTAATGTCATTTTACTGATTGCTAGTGTTGGTTTATTAATTCTAATTGAATCATTATTGCTTTTAATTTTTGGAGCTGATGTTAAAACAATTGGATTTATTAAAATTGCGAAGGGATTAGAAATATTCGGGGCAATTATTACGCCTCTACAAATAGTAATTATTATTATATCTGTACTTTTATTAGTCCTGCTGTTTTTCTTTATGAAAAAAACTCGCTTAGGCAAAGCAATGCGAGCTGTGGCTGATAATAAAGAAGTAGCAGAAATTGTTGGTATTTCTTCTAAAAAGATTTATACCTGTTCATTTGTGATTGGTTCTGCTATTGCAGGAGTGGCTGGAGTTTTAGTAGGGCTTGAACAAAATCTGGAACCAATGATGGGCACTAATTTAATGATTAAAGGTTTTACAGGAGCTATTATTGGAGGTGTAACTTCTGTGCCAGGCGCAGTGCTCGGTTCATTTCTTTTAGGTATAGTAGAAAATTTTGGTATATGGTTTTTACCGTCTGGCTACAAAGACGCAATAGCTTTTGTAATTTTATTTATTTTCTTAATTTTCAGACCGCAAGGAATTTTGGGGATTAAGAGGAATAATAGATAATTTTTTGACATTTTCTGATGGTGGGGATAGAATTAAAATATAAATTATTATTAAGCAAATAAGCAGTAAGCTTACAAGCTGGCTGGCTTACAAACTTACTCGCTTATTACTGACAAAATCTTATGAAAAAACAAATTTGGATTCCTATTTTAGTTGTAGTAATTATCATAGTCGGGATAATTTTACTAACCCAAAACAAAAACAATCAAATTGATGAAAATCAAGAACCGATTAAGATTGGGGCGATTTTACCATTGACCGGCAAGATTGCTCAATACGCAGAAGAGGCAAGGCGTGGAATTGAAATAGCTTTGGAACAGGAAAAAGATTTAAAATTAGAAATAATTTATGAGGATAGCAAAAGTGACGCCAAGGAAGGTGTATCGGCTTATCAGCGATTACAAACAATGGATTTACCAGTTTTAATTACTGGAGCCAGTCCAATTTCACTTGCAATTTCACCACTGGCCAATCAAGATGAGATTTTACAAATGGGAGTATTTTCATCTGTAGCAGATTATAGCTCTCCCAATGATTTTACTTTTCGAGTCACACCAAGGTCTGAAGTAGAAAACAAAAAAATAGCCAGTTGGGCTATTGAACAGGGTTACAAGAAGTTTGCTTTTTTATATGATAATAGTCCTTGGGGTTTAGGTCATTATAATTTTATTAAGTCAGAAATTGAAGAATTAGGTGGGGAGATAACTTCTGTAGAAAGTTTTTTAATCACTGATAATGATTTTAGAACCCAACTTATAAAAATTAAAAATAAAAATTCGGAAGCTATATTTATATTGGCTCATGCACAAAACGCAGGAATGATTTTGAAACAGGCTAAGGAGCTTGGGTTAGAGAAACAATTTTTGGGCAATAAGGCTATTGAAAGTATAGAATTATTAGATATTGCCGGTGAGGCTGCTGAAGGAATTATTTATCCTTATTCATTCAATCCAGATTCTGATGATGTAAGAGTTAGAAATTTTGTTAGTGATTATCAAAGTGAATATAAAGAAATACCAACCACTTATGTAGCTGAAGGTTATGACGCAATGAGTTTAATCATTAAATCAATTAAACAATGTGAGGGAGCTGATAGCCAGTGTATGAAAAATAATTTGCTTAATGCCAAGGATTATCCAGGGATTTTAGGCAATATGACCTTTGACGAGAATGGAGATGTATTTTATGATTATTTTATTAAGACAGTTAGGAATGGTCAGTTCGTCCCATACGAACAAGACTAAAATCATTTAATTTTAATCTCAAACCCGCCGCTCGCGAGCAGCGGGTTTTGATTTTTATAACAATTTCAGCTAAAATAAAGTTATGTTAAGATTATGCTAATTTTAGATAACTTTTAGGTCTTGGGACAAAATTTAATTTGACAAATTATTTCATTTCTAATATAATAGAAATGAGAGATAAAATTGTAGATAAATAACGAAACGATATTTATAAGTTGGCTAATATTAGATGATTAGTTTAATATTAAGAATATGCTAAAAAAAGAAATTATCTGGCGTGAGATTTTATATCAAGCCTTGGAAAAAAAACAA
>CAYNCE010000017.1:0-6663 GCA_964395855.1 uncultured Gammaproteobacteria bacterium
TATTTTACCTTAGTCTCTTTGTGCATAGTATGCTGTTTACAAAATTTGCAGAATTTCTTCAATTCTAATTTTTCCTTAATAACTTTTTTATTTTTTGAAGAATAATAATTAATACGCTTGCATTCAGCGCATTCTAAACCAATAAGTTTTTCTTTGTATTTAGTAGCCATGTGGACACTGATTTACGCAGATCATCACGCTTGCCTTTAACGCTGATCAACGCAGATAATTAATTATAATGGAGCCGACTCAGAGATTCGAACTCTGAACCTACAGTTTACAAAACTGTTGCTCTACCGTTGAGCTAAGTCGGCAATAAAATTTTTTATTTGGTGGACCACGCTCTTCGCGAAGGGCGTGGTGGACCCGAGGGGATTCGAACCCCTGACCCCCTCCATGCCATGGAGATACTCTAACCAGCTGAGCTACGGGCCCGAGGTTAAATTTTACCATTTAATCAAAAAATATTTCTTTTTGCCTTTACGCGCTATTAAGTATTTATGATACAAAAAATCTTTTTTGTCAACTAATTTATTCAAATCCTTGCATCTTTCCCCATTTAAATAAATTGCTCCATTAGTAATATCCTCACGCGCTTGCCGTTTAGATGACGTTACTTTCACAAAAACCAATAAATCTACTAGATCCATTTTTTTGCCATTAATCTTACATGATTCAACTTTCTTAAATGAAATTTCTAACTCTTCTTCTGTGAAATCTTTTATATTTTTGCTAAACCACGCTTCTGAATTAACTTTTTCAATTTTAGCAACACTTTCTCCGTGCACTAATTTTGTAACTTCATAAGCTAAAATTTTGTGAGCTTCTCTTTTTTCTGGATTATTTTTAACTTCTTGCTCTAATTTTTCAATTTCATTTTTATTTAAAAAAGTAAAAGCTTTAATAAATTTGATTACATCTGTATCACTAGTGTTAATCCAAAATTGATAAAATTCATAAGGCGAGGTTTTTTCAGCGTCCAGCCAAATCGTTCCTGATTCTGTTTTGCCAAATTTTGTTCCATCTGATTTTGTAATTAATGGCGCAGTTAAAGCAAATGCTTTTTTATTTAAAACTTTTCTAACCAAATCCGCGCCAGCTGTAATATTCCCCCATTGGTCACTGCCACCAATTTGCAATTCGCAATCATAATTTTTATATAATTCTAAAAAATCAATTGCTTGCAAAATCATATAATTAAATTCTGTAAAAGAAATTCCTTTTTCTAATCTTGACTTAACTGATTCTTTAGCTAACATTTCATTGATTGAAAAATTCTTGCCAATATCTCGCAAATATTCAATAACTTCAATTTTATGCAACCAATCATAATTATTAACTATTTCAGCTTTATTCTTAGCCTTAAAATCTAAAAATCTTTCTAACTGTTTATTGACTTTTTTACTCCAAGCTTGAACAACTTTTTCAGAATTTAATTTTCTTTCTTCTGATTTACCACTTGGGTCGCCAATTAAACCAGTGCCTCCACCAACCAACCCGATTGGTTTATTGCCAGCGTCTTGAAATCTTTTTAAAATCAAAATTTGCAAAAGATTGCCTAAATGCAAGCTGTCTGCGCTAGGATCAAAACCACAATACAAAACAATCTGGCCTTGTTCTAAACGCCTGGACAAATCTTTTTCATCAGTCATTTGATAAATTAAACCCCTGTATTTTAAATCTTCTAAAATGTTCATATTTTTATGGTGGGCCGGGCAAGATTCGAACTTGCGAAGGCGAAGCCAGCAGATTTACAGTCTGCCCTCGTTGACCACTTGAGTACCGACCCGAAATAATTTTTAATTTTAAATTTTTAATTTCAAAACAATTTTTTAATTCTTAAAATCCAAATTATTTTTTTATACTTTTATCTTTCAGAGAAGAATAAATTTTACCAAAAATTAAAGTTAGTTCGTGGGCTTCTTTCCACAATTTCCTTAATTTATCAATATATTTTTGGTCAGTTTTAGCTAAAAGCTCAATCCAATATTCAGTTTCTTGAATTTCTTTTCTGCAAATAGAAATTTTGTTTATAAAATCTTTTTTTGAACTAGCCGCATTTGCCTCACGATAATTAGCACCAACACTTGTAGCTGATTTGCTTAGCTGATAAATAATGTTACGGTTAATTTCATTAATTTTAACTTTCGAAAGAAGCTCTAAAACTTGTTTACTAAATTCTTTTGTTCTTGGCTCTAAATTATAATCCATTTGGTTTAAAAATAAAAATTAAAAAATTAATCAATTAGAAATTGTTTTGAAATTAAAAATTAGAAATTTGAAATTAATAATCAATCCCCTTTATCGCCATAATCCCCTTCTGATAAGGATGTTTGATTTCTTTCATTTCAGTAATTAAATCCACATATTTGTATAAACTCTCTGGACAACCACGACCTGTCATTACTAAAAACATTTTTTTATTTGTTTTTCTAAATATTTTTATTAATTCTAGTATATCATTTAATGAAATTAACTTCAAGTCTAAAGCTACAAAAATTTCATCCAACGTAATTACGTCGTAATTACGCGACTGAATTATTTTTTTAGTAAATTCAATGCCCTGTTTAATAATTTCCCTATTCCCTATTTCATAATCCTTATTTCCTTTAAAAATAAATCCTGTTCCAAAACACTTGACTTCTAATTTTGACAAAATTTTTTTTAAACTAACTTCCCCTGATTCTTTTTCAGATTTTATGAACTGAATTAAAATAACTTTTTTATTATCTCTTAAACTTCTCAAAGCCAAACCCAAACTCGCAGAGGTCTTGCCTTTGCCATTACCAGTGTAGATAAAGATTAGATTTTTCACAGAGCTTGACATATTACCCAGTACATTTCCCATACCCGCAAACAGGGCAAGTCATACATCCTTCTTTAATTTCCATTTTTTGCCCGCATTCTGGACAAATTTCATTATTTTTTTTATCAGATTTATCAGCTAATATCCGCGGCTCATCAGTGTTTATTAAATCAGTTAAACTCGGCTGTTTAATTTTTACATCAACTTTTTCCGCGGGCCGTTCTTTAACAATTTCCTCTTTTACGCCTTTATCACCTTCTGGCAACCGAACAATCTTATTACTACTGCTTGCGCCAATATTTAAAACCTGCACATCACGCGAACCATCTCGATAAATGGTAATGCCTTTGCATCCAGATTTGTAAGCCAGCAAATAAACTTTTTTAACATCCTCTACAGTAGCTGAATTAGAAAAATTTACAGTTTTAGAAACCGCGTTGTCAGTATGCGCCTGAAAAACCGCCTGCATTTTAACATGCATATCTGGGTCAATATCGTGTGAAGTAACAAAAACTTCCTGCCATTTTTTTGGCACACCTCCAACACCGCGCACAGAGCCGCGCCGCGCTACTTCACGCATTAATTCTTCACTAAAAAATCCTTCACGAATAGCGACTTGATTAAATAAAGGATTAACTTCAATCAATTCATCGCCAGCATCTAAAATATTCGTTCGTGTGTAACAAACAGCAAAAAGCGGCTCAATGCCTGATGACGCGCCAGCAATAATTGAAATTGTGCCAGTTGGCGCGATTGTTGTTACTGTTGCATTGCGAATTTTATAATCTGACTTGCCATCATCAAAAACAGAGCCCTTAAAACCAGGGAAAACTCCGCGCGTATTAGCCAAATCTTCTGAAGCGCGATGGCCTTTTTCATTAATAAAAGTCATTATTCTTTCGCCTAATTTTAAAGCTTCTTTAGAATCATAAGCAATTTCTAGTTTAATCAACAAATCCGCCCAGCCCATAACACCCAAGCCAATTTTACGCGTGGTTTCTACCATTTTTTCAACTTGTGGCAAAGGATAGCAATTCATATCAATAACATTATCAAGAAAATGCACTGCGACGCGCGCGACGCGTTCTAATTTTTCCCAATCAACTTCATCCTTGCCTTTTCCATTGTCGCGAATCATTTCAGCCAAATTTATACTGCCCAGATTACATGATTCAAATGGCAATAACGGTTGTTCACCGCAAGGATTTGTTGATTCTATATCCCCAAGTTGTGGCGTGGGGTTAAAAGCGTTAATGCGGTCAATAAAAATAATTCCAGGGTCGCCATTTTTCCATGCATTAATTACGATTAAATCAAAAACCATTTTGGCTGATATTTTTTTAACAATTTCATTATTTCTCGGATTAATTAATTCATATTCCTCATCCTTATCTAATGCTTTCATAAACTTATCAGTCACAGCAACAGATATATTAAAATTATTCAAAGTCTTCATATCTTCTTTGCACGAAATGAAATCTAAAATGTCTGGGTGGTCAATACGCATAATACCCATATTTGCTCCGCGACGACATCCTCCTTGTTTGATTTGCTCTGTGGCCGCATCAAAAATTTTCATAAATGAAATTGGACCTGAGGCAATTCCGCCAGTTGATTTAACCCTATCGCCTTCTGGGCGCAGACGAGAAAAAGAAAATCCAGTGCCACCGCCAGATTGATGAATTAAAGCTGTCCATTTTAAAGAATCAAAAATACCTGCCATATCATCTTCAACAGGCAAAACAAAACAAGCTGACAGTTGCTGCAAATCACGGCCAGCATTCATTAAAGTAGGAGAATTAGGCATAAACTCACGTTTTGCCATTATTTCATAAAATTTCTTAGCTGTTTTTTTAACATCAATATCTTGATGATACAGATTTTTATACATCTCATCAGCTGAAGCAATATTCTTAGCCACACGCTTAAACATATCAGAAGGTTTTTCCGCAACTTCGCTATTTTCATCTTTTAATAAATAACGTTTTTTTAAAACCACTAATGAATTTTCCGTTAACCCAGCTACTTCCATAACCTCGGTTAAAGGAATATTCATTAAGCGTCTTTCTTTATGGCGCTGGCGATAGATAATATAGACACGCGCGATATGCTGACATCCTTCTTTAATTAAAGTTTGAATAATAATATCTTGGACCTGTTCCACGCTAGGAATAGTGTGACCATCATATTTGTCATGCAACTTATCCACCACAATTTTACTCAAACGCTTAATTTCTTTATCATCACGCGAGCGCGTGGCTTCAGCCGCTTTAGTAATTACGCTTAAAACCCTTTTCTCATCAAAGGGCACAATGCGTCCGTCGCGTTTTTTGATTTGTTCTACTTTTTTAGACATAATTTTTTAAACTTATCCACAAAATTTCAAAAAAAATCATAATATTTTTATTATAGCACACAAAATTTTTATAACAAAAAATCACCCCTAATTGGAGCGATTTTTAAAAAAATTGTCATCCCGAGCGGAGCGATGGGATCCCGTTGAAATAATACTGGTCTTTATTCGGCTGGATCCCATCACTCTTAACAGCCCTAAAGGTCGTTCGGGATGACATAAACTTACATCATTTTCTTACGAATAAACGCCGGAATTTCTAATTCTTCTTCTTCAGTTTTTTCTAATATATCCTTTTTTCTATCAATAACTTTATCATCTTTTGTTATGCGGCGTTTAGTAATTGGTTCTTTTTTTAAAGTTGAAACTGGTTGTTCTGTTTCTCCAAGCGGGTTAAAATCCATTTTTTGATCTTTACCGCGAACTGGCGCATTGCCAAAACCCGTAGCTACTACTGTAACTTTAACTTTATCTTTTAAATCTTCATCAATCACAGCGCCAAAAATAATTTTAGCATTTGGATCTGCGGCATTAGTAATTACTTTGGCAGCCTCATTAACTTCAGCCATACCTAAATCCTGTCCGCCTGATACAGTAAACAAAATGCCGCGCGCGCCTTCAATTGACAATTCAAGCAAAGGTGAATCAATGGATTTTTTAGCTGCTTCAATAGCCCGATTTTCGCCTGTTGCTTCGCCAATGCCCATTAACGCAGAACCTGCGTCATACATTATTGAACGCACATCAGCAAAGTCAACATTAATTAAGCCAGGCACTGTAATCATCTCTGAAATACCCTTTACCCCGCTTTTTAAAACTTGGTCAACTATGCCAAAGGCTTCAAGCAGAGATGTTTTTTTATCAATTGTTTGTAAAATTCTATCATTTGGAATAACAATAATCGCATCTACATTGTCAGCCAATTTATCTAAACCTTGATCAGCAATTGTTTTGCGCTGAGCTCCTTCAAAAGAAAAAGGCTTGGTCACAACAGCCACAGTTAGAGCGCCTAAATTTTTTGCAATTTCAGCGATCAAAGGTGACGCGCCACTGCCAGTACCACCGCCTAAACCACAAGTAATAAAAACCATATCTGTATCTTTAATAGCATCACGAATCTGGTCAACTGCTTCTTCGGCGGATTTTAAACCGATTTCCGGATCCATCCCCGCGCCTAAACCACGGGTAATATTTTTGCCAATATGCAACTTGCGCCGGGCATCATTATGATGCAAAGCTTGAGCATCAGTATTAATGGCCATAAAATCAACACCGCGAATTTTGTCAGCCATCATGCGATTAATGGCTGCTCCGCCTGAGCCGCCAACTCCAATAACTTTAATTTTGGCAAAGGTTTCAATTTCTGGATGAACTTCTTTGCTGTTAAAATTATCTAATTTAATTTTGGATTTTACTTTAGGCATATGATTGTTTTTTAGTTGAACACATATTGTGTTCAACAGGTAAAATTAGTTGTTCACATCTATTACTAGTATAACAAACT